>QNDZ01000180.1 GCA_003646055.1 bacterium | reverse complement strand
GAATATGTTGTAATATCCATTCCTCTGGTCCTGCCAGGAAATCATACCACTGTTGTCAGGGAGGAGTAAGACAGCCGGATTATAACATGTATTACCTGTTGTATCGTTGTTCACCCTGAAATCGTCCTTGATTACACCAGACTGGGCTGAGATTGTTAGAGCAAGAAAAAACAAACAGGAAAAAGTAATTTTCCTGACCATAGTCCCTCCTTGTTTTATGTTAAGATGAGTAAATTTTAATCAGATGGACCTACATTGTCAAGTTTCTGTTCCCCATTAAAATGTAAACAGGTGGTTCCCTTTAACACAGATTAGGGGATTCAAAAGGCGAATCTAATGCCCATGTTTATCCAGAAGTAAACTGAACCAAATGATGGGAAGGAGATAACCGCCCCATCAAGGCTTCCATTCAGGCTTCCTGTCTTCCACAGGAAGAACGAGATGTCGCATACAGGGAATTCAATTATTAATTTATCCCAGAGAAGCCAGTTGATTAAAAGTGTGATTCCACCAGTTACACCTCTTCGCATCAATAAATCATTGTTCTTTTTTAAAACAGTTTTTTCATACCCAATTCCCATACCTGCGGTGGCAGATAGATTCAAAAATCCAGAGTGTCTCTGCCCGGTTGAGTATAGGGAATAGAGTCTGAATACCGTTAAATTGCCTGTCAGGTTTTCTGTATTCCCATGAATAAATGGGGTCTCAGATGAAAGATGTTCGTTGCTGAGTTCAACATTAATGAAAACAAGTTTCACATCGCTAATATGGTTTTTAGGATTTTTCAGTTTTGTCTCCACAAAGAAAGTAAGATTGTTGATCCCAATATCCCTGAATCGGTTTTGAAGAAGTTCACTGAATTCAATACCTGCTGTGAGACCATTTGTAAAGTTGATAAGCAAAAGTAACATTTGCATGGCACCTTCCTTTAAATAAAGAGTTTATCAGGGTTTAAGATGTTATTCGGGTCAAATGTCCTCTTCAGTTTCCGCATTATCTGAATTTCCTTTTTGTCCCTTGAATAGTGAAGATACTTCCTTTTTGTCCATCCAATTCCATGTTCTCCACTTATCTTTCCACCTGCATCTGCAACAATCCTCAGTATCTCCTCAACAATTGATTCGCCCCCTGTTGATACAATATCAACGTGTATATTTCCATCCCCAATGTGTCCAAATGTATAGATGCGTGTTTTTCTCCTCTCTGCTATTTTTTTAATCATGGATATAACGTCAGGGATTCTGTTTCTTGGAACCACAATATCCTCCGGGATTATGAGATTCTCCGTATCAATTGCCTCGGAGATTCCCCTTCTGAAGTTCCACAGTGCTTCCATCTGGGAGGGCTGGTCTGCAACAAGAATATCCTCTGCGTTTTCAAGTATGTCTCCAAGGGTTTCAAGGTATCTGTCAATCTCTTCCTCTGAAAAGCCTGCAATCTCAATGAGGAGATAATCCCCTACCTTCAGGTCTGGCAGTTCACTTTCATGGGCTTTTTTTGCCTTTACACAATCCCTGTCAATGAATTCAAGGGCATCCGGTATGACCCCCCTGCGCAAAAGTTCAATTGCGCCCTCTGTTGCCTGGTTAAGGTCGTTGAATATGGCAAGGACAAGGTTCTTATAAATAGGTTCAGGAATTATCCTGAGAAGTATCTTTGTGAATATTCCAAGGGTTCCTTCAGATCCTATGAACAGGTTGAGTAAACTGTATCCAGTGGTGTTCTTCAATACCTTTCCACCAAGGTTTAATTCACTGCCATCAGGGGTGAAGACATCAAGCCCGTAAACATAGTTTCTTGTAACACCATATTTGAGACAGTGTGGTCCTCCAGCATTTGTTGCTACATTCCCACCTATTGAACATGAGTCAATGGATGCTGGGTCAGGAGGATAGAAAAGCCCTGTTTCTTTAAGCGTTCTGTTTATCTCTCCAGTTATAACCCCTGGCTCAAGAAGAACAAACATATTTTTTGTGTCTATGTCAATGATTTTTTTCATTCTTTCTGTTGAAACAACCACCCCGCCTCTTACAGGGAGCGGACCACCACATCTGCTTGTACCTGCCCCTCTTGGTATAACAGGGAAATTATAAGTGTTTGCAAGACGAAGCAGTTTCTTTATCTCTTCAGTGTTCTCTGGTCTTAAAACTGCATCTGGATAAAAAACGAGTTTTTCAGGGGTTTCGTCACGGGAATATGGTTCCATTGCCTCTCTATCAAGGATGAGGGAACTTTCAGGGAACTCATTTTTCAGAATATTTTCAAGTTCTGTCATGCGAAGATTATAAATTCTTTTTATTATGGGTCAAGAAGAAAAGGTGCTGTGCTTGACAACCCACCCAATCCTGTTATATTTCCATAAAAAAGAAAGGAGGTGAGAGAAAGGTGCCTGCTGTAAAAGTAAGAGAGAATGAGAGTTTTGAGGCTGCTTTCAAGCGCTTTAAAAGGCTCTGTGAACAGGAGAAACTCCTCAGTGAGATAAAGAAGCATCAGAGATACGAGAAGCCAAGCGAGAAGAGAAAAAAGAAGATTATTGCAGCAAGAAAGAGGATGTACAGGCAGAGAAGGATGGGTAAATGAATGACATGGGTGGATATTGCAGTCATCCTTCTCTCTCTCCTGTTTGTTTCGTACGGATTCAAAAGAGGTTTTATATTAGAGATTTCTGATATTGCAGGTGTGATAATCTCCTTTTTTTTAACCGCCTACTCACCATTGCCATTAGGGAGTAGGCTCTTTTCTTATCTTGTGAGTTTTGTCCTTTATTTTTTCTTAATCCACATCATTTTTCACATTGTATCAAAAATAGTGAGACATACACCACTTGTATTTATTGACAGGATACTTGGTATGGCCTTTGGAGCAGTAAAGGGGCTCTTTTTTTCACTTCTCATTGTTTTTATCCTGACCCTGTTTCCCATAAAATACAAGCCGCTTACTGATTCTCTATCATACAGGTTTGTCTCCATTTTCACCCCTTATGTTGTGTCAAAACTTCCCCATTCCTTCAGGGGAATAGACAGAAAAGCCTTGAAGAAGCAGTATGAAAAGATTAAAAGAAACACTGGAGTTTGATTCCCTTTTAGAGGAAGTCGCAAGGTTTTCACTTTCTGAGGCAGGTAAGAGGGGCTGTCTGGAACTCAAGCCTCTGAGGGATATTAATGAGGTGAAGGATGAATTTGAAAGGTTAAAGGAGGTTGATTCAGTTGTTGAGGATATTCCCCTTTTCAGTGGGCTTGACTGGATACCAGATTTTTTGACAAGCGAGGTGCTTGAACCTGGTCATCTTCTAAAAATAGCCAGACTTTTAGAATATACAGAGGAGTTGCTGGAATACCTGAAAAAGAAGGATGTTTTGCCATTCTTAAAGGTTGCCCTCCTTCCACTTTTAGATTTGAAGAGTGAAATAATGGAGTGCATTGATGACGAAGGAGCGATAAAAGAGGATGCCACACCAGAATTAAAAAGATTGTTCAATGAATCAAGGTCAATAGAGGGCAAAATAAAGCAGGTTGTGGAAAGGTTTCTTGAGGAACACGGTGATGTTTTGCAGGAAAAGATTATAACCCAGAGGTTGGGGAGAAATGTTGTCCCTGTGAAAAAAGGCTTTGCCTCAGGGATTGATGGGGTTGTTGTGGACATATCAAGGAGTGGGGAAACTGCATTTATTGAACCCATGGAGGCAGTTTACCTGAACAACAGGTTAACAGAAACAAGGATAGAGATTGAGAGGGAAAAGCACAGAATCCTTATACATCTTACCTCAATTGTAAAATCACACAGAGAAGAGATTCTTTCAAACTTCCATACAGTTCTTTACCTTGATACAATTATTGCCCGTTTGCGTTTTATGAAAAAATATGGGGGAATACTCCCTGAAATACAGGATGAGAGGGTTGCATTCAGTTTCAAGAAGATAAGACATCCTTTGCTTGTGCTTAAAGGTTTTGCTGTTCCGCAGGACATCAGTCTTGGTG
>QNDZ01000179.1 GCA_003646055.1 bacterium | reverse complement strand
TAAGTATCCTAAAAGGAATGGGAAGAAGAAGTAATAGTATGAGGCAAGTATCAAGGGGTTGTGCACAAGTGATGTTATTCTCCTGACAGGATAAGGTTTGTCTATGATATGTATGCCTGCTACTATAAGATGGAAGGGTTTTATAAACTGAGCAATACCTACAACAGAGTATATGATTATTGAAATAGAATAGAAGGTGAGAAATCTAATAAGGTCTTTTTCTTCTCTGAAAAACAAAGAACCTGCAAGGAATGACAGGATGTAGATTATAAAGGCAAGGGACGATAAGGCGGATACCCCCTTATGTACTGCAAAGAGTGAAGAAATAAAGGCAGAGAATAACAGGAGATACTGCACAAGGGAGAGGGTATCCTTTTCAGGCTTCACCCTTCTTAAAAAGATAAATACAATGATAAGCAATGCACTGATGTATGCACTTACAGGTGCAAGGACAAGGGCAAGGTAGATGAGTGTGGAGGACTTTTCTGGTTGTCTATTCAATCAAAAGTTCTCCCTGGCCTTCAAGGTCAGATGGTGCAATCACTGTTATAAAGAGGGAGTCTGCATCTATACCATACTCATCAACATAAATGCTTATCTCCTCACCATCACCTACCACATAGAACCATCCATCTGGCATGCTGTCTGTGGTGTTGTATATGAGCGCATGATTTATAGGGTTACCATTGGATGTGAGGTCAGATGTGAAGGAGAGTTTGTATTCACCAGGTTCAACACCATAGGTGTAGAATGCACCTCTAAAATCGTTCACATTTATGCAGTCTTCCCTCCCTGAGACATACAGGGTGAATGTATCAGTACCATTTATAAAGTTCAGTATTCCAGAACCATAGTTGTCAGAGGGTTTGATGTCAAGATAGAATGCATAAACATCCCCGGAAAGTGAAAGATTCTGAGGGTCTCCATCTTCAAGTACATACGGGGTGTATCCATTGAAGAGTAAGACCTTGTTCATGGGTAGATTGAGCGCAAAATTAACGTCAGATGTGTAAACAACCCTGTAGTTTGCAGGCTGAAGATTTATTTTGGCTGCATTTGCATATATCACATCAGCAGGCAGATAATTTTCATCAATAACCACACCTTCACCCACAATAATGCAGCCAGAAATCAGAATAAGCGGAATAACTCCCAGAAGTTTTCTCATTAGCACCTCCTTTTTCTCAAAAGGATAGGATTAAAAAGAAAATTGTCAACAAGGCTGTGCCATGACAACACGGTAATTTACCCACGGATAGGTGGTTAGAAACTATATGTTGAAATCCTTCCTGTTTATTTACGGTTTAATGCCTGATTGAGCAACCTTATGGCACAGTACTCACCACACATGGAGCAAACCTCTTCAAGACCAGGACTTATCTTTTCGTGTAATTCCTCTGCCTTTTTGGGGTCTATGGCAAGTTTGAACTGGTCTTTCCACCTGAGTTTTTTCCTTGCCACTGCCATCTTTGCATCCCATTCGTATGCTCCAGGAATGCCCTTACCAATATCTCCAATGTGGGCTGCTATTCTTGCAGTTATAACCCCTTCTTTAACCTCATCCTTTGTGGGCAGACCAAGATGTTCTGAAGGGGTTACATAACACAGGAAATCTGCCCCATAATAGGCTGCCATTGCTCCACCTATGGCAGATACGATATGGTCATAACCTGGAGCAATGTCTGTAACAACAGGTCCAAGCACATAGAATGGTGCACCATGGCATAGTTTCTTTTCCATCTGAATATTCATCTGGATTTCCTGAATGGGAATATGGCCTGGTCCTTCAATCATTACCTGAACCCCTGCCTTTAATGCCCTTTGCTGGAGTTCCCCAAGTAAGATAAGTTCGTGGAATTGAGACCTATCTGATGAATCCACAATTGCACCGGGTCTGAATCCATCACCAAGGCTCAGGGTAATTTCATACTCCCTTGCTATCTCAATAAGTTCATCAAAGTATTCATATAAGGGATTTTCTTTCTTGTTGTACAGCATCCAGACCACTGTGAATGTTCCACCCCTGGACACTATATCCATTACCCTTCCTTCGTTTCTGAGTCGTTCAAACGTGGATAAGGTAACCCCAACATGGACTGTCATGAAGTCAACACCATCCTTTGCCTGTTTCTCAATAACAGAAAAAATGTCGTCTTTTGTCATGAATACAATTCCACCCTTTTTATCCACTACCTCTATTGCTGCCTGATATATGGGGACTGTTCCAAGTGGAACATTCGTATGCTTTATAATCTCTTTCCTTATGCCATCAATATCACCGCCAGTGCTCAAATCCATTATTGTATCTGTTCCTGCTTCTTCTGCCACCCTTGCCTTTTCAAGTTCAATGTTTACATCTGCAAGGTCAGTGGATGAACCAATATTTGCATTGACCTTTGTTTTCAACCCTTCACCAATGGCACAGATTTTTTCTATGCTTCTGTTCCTGTTGAGTGGGATGACAATCCTTCCATTTGCAATACCATCCCTTATATACTCAGGGCTTCTTCCTTCCTTTTCTGCAATGTTCCTCATTTCTTCTGTTATTTTTCCAGCCCGTGCCTTTTCAATAAGTGTCATTCTGTCCTCCCCTGTATAAAGTTTTCTGGATTTTCAGGTACACCATCCACATCCACCTCATAATATAACATGGGGAAGGGTGTTTTGCCAGTTCTACCGACCTCCCCGATTTTTTCTCCTCTTACAACCTTTTGACCACTCTTAACATCAATGCTTTTAAGGTGACCATAGATTGTTTTGTATTTTTTGTTATGTGTGATTTCCACGAAGTTTCCCAGGTATAAATCCTTACCTGTTTTTGAAACAATACCGTTTGCTGTTGCCACCACCTCTGTTCCCTCTGGAGCAGAGATTCCAATTCCGTTGCTCTTTTTCCACCTTTCAGTGTACAAATCCCAGGATTTCCCAAACTTTTTCACGATAATACCACCCACAGGTATGATTGAGGGTATGTTTTCCCCCTTTTCTCTAACTATCTCCAGTGCCTTTTTCATTATCTGTTCTGTCATGCCTGCCTTTACAAGAAGAGAGTCCACATTAACGTGCTCTGTTCCTGTTTCTGTTTTTTCAGGCACAGAGAATTTATATCTTTTCAGGATTCCCTTCTGCTTCTTCTTTAATGATTCAAGTTCTTTGTTGAGCGAGTCCACCTGGGATTTGAAGGCCAGGAGTTTTTCCTTCAGGAGTCTGTTATCCTCTTCCATCTCAGGTATGGATGATACATCAACATAATAGGTTAGATTCTTTAAAAATATAGATACTGCTATCACTATTCCAAGAAGCAGAAGAAGAAAAACAAGCACAGGAAATCTGAAGGCCTTTGTTTTTTCTTCAGGATGGTGTGGAACAATGAAGAATTTAATCTTTCTTTTCACCATATATGTAATTCCTGAGTTTATCCAGAGCCCTGTTTCTCAGTTGCCTCACCCTCTCCCTTGAAAGCCCCATCATCTTTCCAATATCCTCAAGGGTGTGAGGGTTCTCTCCATCAATGCCAAAATACAGACGAACAATATCCCTTTCCCTTGGATTCAGGTATTGCATTCCCTGTTTTATAAGTTCAATAAACCTCTTTCTGAAGAAAACCTCTTCGGGTGATTCAACACTTTCGTCCTTCATAACATCTTTATAACTCAAACTATCTGTATGCTGAATCTCATCATCAAGTGAGATGTCCTGCCTTGCCACATTCATTGCCTCAATTATTTCCTCAGGTTTTACCCCGAGTTCCTTTGCTATCTCCTCAACAGTTGGTTCTCTACCAAGGTTCTGGCTCACCTTACTTTCTGCCTTTGCTACCTTTATAATCTTTCCTGCCCTGCTCATGGGAAGTCTGTACGATTTTATGTGTTCTGTTACAGCCTTCATGATGGATTGTTTAATCCACCAGACCGCATATGAAAGGAATCTTACACCTTTCCTTTCATCATATCTTTCTGCTGCCTTAACAAGCCCCAGAT
>QNDZ01000178.1 GCA_003646055.1 bacterium | reverse complement strand
TGTTGGTATCCCACCGAATGGGACTGCAATCTCCACAGTATCACCCACATGTGCCCTGAGACCATCAGCAAGGTAATTCCCCAGCACAACCCCATTATCAGAGACATCAAACCTTCCAAGGATAACCTTCTTTCTAAGGTTGCTCACCTGGTCCATTGTGAGAGTGTCCACCCCTCTTATAATCACGCCATCTGTGAAATTCCCATGCCTTATCAGAATCTTTGAGAAGATATAGGGTGTTGCTCCCACCACTTCAGGTATATTATGTTTTATACTATCAATCACAGCATTCACATTGTATATCTCCTCACCGTAGAATTTTGATACCATGATGTGACCATTTGTTCCCAGAATCTTTTCCCTTAAATCATTGCTCATACCGTTCATCACAGAGAGGACAACGATGAGTGTGGCAACACCAAGGGCTACTCCCGTTACAGAGAAAATGGTTATCAGGGAACGGAAAAATTCTCCCTTTTTTATCCTTATATATCTCTTTGCTATGAAAAAAATAAAATTCATTCCCTTAACTGGGGGAAGAGGATTGCATCCCTGATACTGGGGACATCAAGGAGAAGCATCACTACTCTATCAACACCAAGACCAAGGCCACCAGTGGGTGGCATACCATACATCATTGCCTGAATAAAGTCCTCATCTATGGGGGTAGCCTCCATGTCTCCCTTTTCCCTCAACGACTGCTGAAAGAGGAATCTCTCCTTCTGTTCCTCAGGATTGTTCAGTTCTGAGTAAGCATTACCTATCTCGGTCATTGCCATGAAGGGTTCAAACCTCTCAACAAGATTGTCATCCCCCCTCTTCTTCTTTGCAAGTGGTGTTATATCAACAGGATAATCAATAACAAACACAGGTTGAACAAGGTCTGGCTGGACACACTTATCAAAGATGGCATCCAGTATCTTGCCCTTTGTTACCTTACCCTCTGTATCAACACCCAGTTCCTCTGCCTTCCTCTTTGTCTCTTCCTTGTCAAGTGGATAAAAGTCAATACCTGTGTACTTCTCAAGTGCACCAAAGTATGTAATCCTTTCCCATTTTTCCTTTATCACGATTTCCATACCCTGGAAGGTGAAACTATCTTTTTTCAGGACATCCTTTGAAAGGTATAAAAATAGATTTTCCACTAGTTCCATCATCACATTGTAATCCGCATAAGCCTGGTATGCCTCAAGGTTCGTGAATTCAGGATTATGGAATCTGTCAAGCCCTTCGTTTCTGAACATCTTACCCATCTCAAAAACCTTCTCAAATCCACCTATGATTAATCTCTTTAAGTAAATCTCATTGGCTATCCTCAGAAAGTAATCCCTGTCAAGTGCATTGTAATGGGTTATGAATGGCCTTGCAAATGCCCCACCATACCTTGGCTGGAGAACGGGTGTCTCAACCTCAAGGAATCCTTCCTTAACAAAGAATTCTCTGATACCCTGAATTATCCTTGTTCTCATCCTGAATCTATCCCTCACCTCAGGGTTCGCCATGAGGTCAAGGTGTCTGTTCCTGTACCTCAATTCAATATCCTTCAATCCATGATACTTTTCTGGTGGCGGATGGAGTGCCTTTGAGAGGAGTTCCACATTCTCTGCCCAGACAGTGACCTCACCTGTCTTTGTTCTGAAAACTTTACCCTTTACACCAATAAAATCTCCCAGGTCAAGGAGTTTTACCAGTGCGTATCTATCCTGAAGGGTGTCGTACTTGAAGTAAATCTGTATTCTACCCCTGTCATCCTCAATATGCACAAAACCTGCCTTGCCATGCAGTCTTCTGGAAACAAGCCTTCCCGCTACAACAACCTCTTTCTCCTCAAGGGAATCAAAGTTTTCTTTGACCTCCTCAGAAAAATGGGTTCTAAAAAAGATATAGGGGAATGGGTCAATCCCCATCTCCCTCAATCTCTGCACCTTTTCTTTCCTTATTCTTACCTGGTCAAGTTCCTTTTCCATAGGAGAAATATACAAAAAAAAGGGAATTAGTCAATCAATAAACCCCATGGTGCCGAGCGTTCACAAGTTCACAACTCTATCCCTATCATCCATTCCCATTTTACCAGAAATTTATACCTTACCACCACAGCCTCCACTAACCCATACCACCCATCTAAGGTACTCATCACAATAAACTTAAAAATCATCCCTGTTAATAATTTCTCTGACAAAAATAATACCCCTGTTATTAAAATCATAATTAAAAAATCAACTATAAAAGCACCCTAACACTTGTAAACATATATGCAAAACAAAAAAAGAAAAAGGACAAAATACATATCAATTAACTGCATCAGTCTAAAAATCAGCAAATTAGAAAAATGGGGATAAAAAAAATAAAGAATGTGAGTTGTGAACTTGTGAACGCTCGGCACCCATTTCTTTCCGATAACGGCAAGCGTGTTTGCGAAGTTGCCTTTAGGCAATTTAGCGAAGCGTCGCAAATATGCTGTTAGGCGCAGTGACTATCTGAAGATATCCTATTTCTACGATTCCAGCTTCCTCTTCATGAAAATTGCCACTTCCCCTTCCGTCATATCTCTATTGGAGTAGTAGGAAAGGTCAATCCCTTCAATCTCGAAACCAACCTTGCGATAGAATTCGATTGCAGGCACATTATAATTTTGAGTCTCGCAAACAATGACTCGCATACCAACCTCTTTAGCTTTATCAGCCAGGGCCTCCATAAGTTGTTTTCCTATGCCCCTCCTCCTATGCGTCTCGGCAACACAGAATTCCCAGACCCATAGGCTACGATTCCAACTCTCCTGCTCCGCAATAACGATACCAACCAGCCGGTCACCATCGTATGCTCCCAGAGATAACCCCTGCTGAACAACTTGTTCATACCGATCCAACAATGTGTCATCGAGATCATCATGTTTTACATAAGGCTTATCTAAGGCAGTGAGTTTGAGGGTGATGACTGTACGTTCGTGCGTTTCGGTCTTTTTGACGACATATTTGGCCGTTGAAACATAGTTTCTTGAAAGTTGTCTCAAGTCATTAGCATTGAGGTTCTTTAGCGTTCTAATTTTAATCATAGCCATCCTCTCCATTTAACCATTGCGTCTAACGTGGTTATATCCGCACTTAGTGCATCCTCTGGAAAAACAAACAAAATCTTTTAATACTATAAACATTGTCACCTCCGTAGGGATTTTACCTTCTCTTGCCGTTTTATAAAGAGTAATTTTTCTTTTTTTAGATATCTTGCGGTCTCTTCAAGGATCATTATTTTTATCTCCTTTTGAACCTGCCAGAGCTTATCATTTAATATCACTTAATGATTTTATAGAAAAGAGAAGTAAAAAGTCAAGCCATTTCCAAAAAAATTTGGGAAACTTTAATAATACCCCATATGATTATTGACAAATCCAGATGTCTAAAATCTGGCGGCGAGGCTTGACTGTTCATCGCAGGCATGTATAATCCAGAAATGTTTTTCAGATTGAATTCATACACCCTGTATGGTGTTGAGGCAAAAAAGGTTGTTGTTGAGGTAAATCTTGGAAGGGGACTTCCAGCATTCACCATTGTTGGTCTCCCTGAAACCGCTGTGAAGGAATCAAGGGAGAGGGTGGAAACAGCAATAAAAAACTCTGGCTTCTCATTCCCCAACAACAAAAGGATAACAGTGAACCTTGCTCCAGCAGATATACGTAAGGAGGGGACCGCACTTGACCTTTCCATTGCCCTTGGTATTCTTGCGGCAAGTGGTCAGATTTCCCCTGAAAATCTTGAGAAATTCCTCATTATTGGTGAACTGGCACTTGATGGTGAATTGAGAGGTGTCAGGGGTGCACTTGCCTCATCCATACTTGCAAGGGAGGAGGGTCTGCAGGGAATACTCTGTCCCAGAAAGAATGCGGTTGAGGCATCAATGGTGGAGGTTCCTGTTTTTCCTGCTGGAGACCTTAAAGAGGCAGTTGAGATACTCACTCCTCCACTCCCCCAGCCTTTTATGATTGACAG
>QNDZ01000177.1 GCA_003646055.1 bacterium | reverse complement strand
GGGAAAGGCTGTTAAAATTGGAGGAGGCAGGACTGTAAATTGGGTACGGATGAACTGAATATATTTGAAGAAGAATTCTGGAAGATAAACCAGGTGTTGGAGAAACTCCTGACAGAGACCAATGCCCGCGCTGTTCTTCTTATAGACAGGGCGGGCCAGCTTATTACCTCTGTGGGAGACACTTCAACACTTGATGTTCCTTCATTCGCTACCCTTTCTGCTGCTGACTTTGCAGCAACAGCACAACTTGCACTTCTCATTGGTGAGAATGCCTTTTCCACCCTTTTCCATCAGGGAGAGAACCAGAGTATATATATATCCATAGTGGCTGACAAACTCATCCTTGCAATTGTTTTTGATAAAAGAACAACACTGGGTCTTGTGAGGATTAAAGCCAACCAGGTCTCCAAGGAACTTGACGGTATATTCAAGACCATATTCACACGGATTAAGAGCACCTACGAAAAGACCATTGACAGCGACTTTTTGAGTGAGGCAGAGTCTGAACTTGATAATCTGTTCAAGTAGCGGAGGGTAGATGTCCTTAATTAACTATGCGTCAAAGGAAATAAACTGCAAGATTGTGTATTACGGACCAGGTCTTGGGGGAAAGACCACGAATATTAAATACATTTATTCAAAGATTACACCGGAACAGAGGGGAAAACTTGTAAGCCTTGATACAGAACTTGATAGAACCCTTTTCTTTGACTTCCTGCCTGTGGACCTTGGCACAGTGAAGGGGTTTAAGGTGCGATTCCACCTTTACACAGTTCCTGGACAGGTATATTACAATGCCTCAAGGAAACTCATACTGAAAGGTGTTGACGGTATAGTCTTTGTGGCAGATTCCCAGATAGAGCGATTTGAGGACAACATTGAAAGCATGGAGAACCTGATAGAGAACCTCAAGGAGTACAACCTTTCCCTGGAGAAAATTCCCTTTGTTATCCAGTACAACAAGAGAGACCTGCCCAACATAGCCCCGATTGAGGAACTGGAAAAGGCCCTGAATATACTCAAAGTTCCTTCCTTTGAGGCTGTAGCAACAGAAGGGATTGGTGTCTTTGAAACACTCAAGGCAGTTGCAAAACTTGTATTAAGAAACCTGAAATAAATAGGAGGGTATTTATGAAGGGGCTTTTTAAATATTTGAAGAAAAAAGAGTATGAGAAACTTCTGGGTATAATGAAGGAGATAAAGGCAAAACCCGGGAAGGTGATTGTTGAGGAAGGCTCAACAAAGAGGGAGATGTTTTACATAGTATCTGGTGAAGCAGAGGTAATTTCTGAAAAGGCAGGTGAACCACTTGTCCTTGCTACTCTTGGGGAAGGATCTTTTTTTGGTGAAATCGGGCTTTTTTTAAGGGTTCCAAGAACAGCCACTGTGAGGGCAAAAACTGACATGAAGCTTTTAAGGATTACTCCACCCATTTTGAGGAAGATTGAACAACTATTCCCTGAACTTGCAGTAAAGATTTACAGGGCACTTGTGGAGGAACTCTCCAAGAGGCTTGCAAAAACCACAATGGAGGTTGAGACCTACCATATCCTTTACAGTGCGGTCTCTGAGTAAAAACGTTCAAGAAGCAAAACCTTTCTTTTTTCAAACAAAACTTATTGACACATCTTTATAATCTATTAAGTTAATTACATAAATGAAAAAACAGGAGGCAAAAAATGATTGTAGAATGCCCTAAGTGTAAGAAAAAATATAGGGTGAAGGATGAGGATGTGCCAATTGGTGGTGCTCCAGTTCAATGCCCATCTTGTGGAAACATCTTCACTATTTATAGAGAGCCATTGAAGATACATCTTGAGCCAGTTGAGGAGGTTGCTCCTTCAGCGCCTCCTACTTATGAAAAACCTGCACCTACTTTTGAAGCACCCTCTCCACCTTCACAACCTGCACAGACTGGAGCAGGAGAGTCTTTCCTTGAAGGCATAGAAAAACCTGCAGCAGGCATGGGGGTTCAGGAACAACCTTCCTTTGAACAGCCAGCAGCCCCTGCTTCCCAGCAACAGCCAGTTCCGCCCCAGCAGCCTTCCTCTCCTCCGCCTTCCACAGCGGATGCGGCAGCAAGGCTCAAAGCTGCACTTGGACTTGGGGGGTTGGACGATTTCCCTGCTGATTGGCCAGAGGAGAAGAAGCAGAAGCACAGGCATGCAAAAAGACTTGCAAGATCTCTCGCCAAAGACCTCTTACTTTATCACAAGGATAAGATAGAACTGGGTTTGAGGGATGGTAATCTTAAGCAATTGCTTGGCGAGGAGATAAAAAAATCATGGGATTTTTATAAGAAAAATGTAGATCCTGAAGTTTTACAAACCACAAGTTACTTCAAAGATGCCCTGAATGATATAATTGGAAAGGGAAGAAAAATCTTTATCTGAGGAGGTGAGATGCGCACACTAAAATGGAAATGGCTTATCATTGTAATAGTTACAGTTCTGGCGTTGTGGCAACTTCACTATTCGTATGTTTACTTTAGAATGACCCAGGAGCAGAAAGAAAACATAGACCCACTTGTTCTGAAGAAGATTGCGTCAAGGGCTCTCCACCTTGGGTTAGACCTTAAAGGTGGTATGCACATTGTACTCCAGATTGACAAATCAAAACTAAAACCAGAGGAACAGCAGGGAGCACTGGACAGGGCTCTTGAGATTATAAGGAACAGGGTTGACCAGTTTGGTGTTTCTGAGCCAGTTATACAGAAACAGGGAACAGACAGGATACTTGTCCAGTTGCCAGGCGTAATAAACAAGGAAAGGGCAGAGGAAATCATAGGTAAAACTGCCCTTCTTGAATTTAAACTGGTTGCAGACCCTGATGTCTTTTCAAAGACCGTGAGTGCCATTGATGAGTATCTTAAAAATACATATGGGGATACAGTGAGCCTTTCTGGTTTCTTTGTTGGACAGGATAACAGTGTTGAGGTGGATTATAAACCTGTTGTGGATAAATTTTTAAATGACCCGGAAGTAAAAAAACTTATTCCTTATGGTTATGAGTTTCTATGGGGGAAACCTGTTATAAGGGAGGGTTATACAACAGTTTCCCTCTACCTTGTGAAGTCTGAGCCCCTTCTTACAGGCGATGCAATCCTTGATGCAGTTCCTGGTGTGGGTACACCAAGCAACCCCTCTGGTGTGAAGGTTGAACTTACCATGACAAGGAGGGCAAGTGGAAAGTGGGCAATGATTACTGGTGCCAATATTGGCAAAAGGATTGCAATTGTCCTTGACGACATAGTCCAGTCTGCACCTGTTGTCAGGGAGAGAATTCCAAATGGAAGGTCACTGATTGAGATGGGGAATTCTTCTGTTGAGGATGCAAAGGCACTTGCCATTATATTGAAGGCAGGTGCATTACCTGCACCTCTGAAGATTGTGGAGGAGAGAACCATTGGGCCTGCGCTCGGGCTTGATTCAATAAAGGCAGGAGCAAGGTCTTTTGTCATAGGTTCAATCGTTGTTCTTTTATTCATGCTCATATACTACATGGTTGCTGGAGCAATTGCAGACCTTGCCCTAATCCTTAACATACTCTATCTGCTTGCAATCCTCTCTGCATTCAGGGCAACCCTCACAATGCCTGGTATAGCAGGTATAATCCTAACAGTGGGTATGGCTGTTGATGCAAATGTGCTGATTTTTGAGAGGTTGAGGGAGGAACTTAAGGGTGGAAAGACATTCAGGACTGCACTTGAAGCAGCCTACACGAGGGTGTTCACAACAATATTTGATGCCAATGCAACCACATTTATTGCAGCAATAATCCTTTATTGGTTTGGAACAGGCCCAGTTAAAGGATTTGCAGTCACTCTCTCCATAGGTCTTGTGGCTTCATTTTTCACAGCCCTGTTTGTTACAAGAACAGTGATGGAAACAATATCCCTGAAGAACATAAAGAGTTTGAAGATGCTCCAGTTTTTCAAAAACGCAAACATAGATTTTCTCAGAAGAAGAAAGATTGCCTACTATGTCTCCCTCGGGCTAATCATCCTTTCAGTGGTCGCCCTTATGATTAACAAAGGTCCAAGGT
>QNDZ01000176.1 GCA_003646055.1 bacterium | reverse complement strand
CCTTATCTCATCCCATCCTACATCATCCCTCAAAATCTCAAGAAAATGAAGCACTTCCACATCCCCTGCATAATCTATATTCTCCAGATACATAAAGTCATTTATCTTATCAAGTTTCTCCCTGTCCCTCTGAACAAGGATATTTGCTCTCTTTAATGTATTGAAACACATTGAACAGAGGGTTACTACCCTGTCAAACCCATCCTCCTTCACCCGAATAAGATTCCTGATTGGCGCAAGCTGGTGCATAACATCATCAGAGGTCATTGAATAAACAGTACCGCAGCAATTCCATCTGGAAAGTTCAACAAATTCAATGCCCAGTTCCTTTGCCACTGCAATTGCGGATATTTCAAAATTCTTTGCTGTTGACTTCAGTGTGCATCCTGGATAGTAGGATATTCTCATTGGTTCCTCCTCAAGCGGTTAATTTCCTGAACGCTGAAATGAGTGCAATGGGAGGGAATTCTTTCATTTCTTCTGTATCTATCCTTCTGACAATAAGATAATCCTGATTCTTTCTCAACTCTATCTGTCTGAGTGCCTCCATTATAGCAGCAATATCAATATCCTTTGGACATCTTGTTGAGCAGACAAAACATGAAGCACACACCCAGTGGGTATTTGTCTGGAGTATCCTCTCAACCTTTCCGAACTGTAGTAGCCTGAGCACCTGGTTTGGAAGAATCTCCATATATGGAACACTGGGGCATCCAGATGAACATTTACCGCACTGATAGCAGGCAAAAACATTCACCCCTGCAAGTTCTTCAACCTTCTTAACAAGATCGTTCCTGATTTCTTCAGGTTTTATTTTAAGTTCCACCAGATACCTCCTGTTTGTTTTATGAGTATATTCATAAACTATAATGAATAATTTGTCAACTTAAAATTTAAAATCCAGGAAAAATCATAAGAAGGTTCACTCTGTTTTAAGCCTTTATTTTTGAAAATCAGATAATAGATTTAGATAATTAAAAATAATCAATACCCCTCTGCAAGTTTCTTTATAATGGGCTTGAGTTCCTCAAGGTGGACAATGTTGTAATCAGCAAACCCACCACCTATCCTTACTGTTTTACAACCTGCAAGCATCCCTGCCTGAATGTCATAATCATAATCACCAACCACAAGCACATCCCTTGGATTGAAACCAAATCTGTTCATGAGTGATATTATAGGTTCAGGACTGGGTTTGAGTTCATAACCATCGTCCCTTGTTATAAGAACATCAATCATCCCAAGATACCAGCCAAGTGCCTTCCTTGCTGCCTCCCTGCAATTCCTGGTAAGAACAGCCACAACCACCTTTCTGTTTCTTATGTATTCAAGAACAGATGTTAATCCAGGGTCAGGATAGGATGCCTCTGCCCTGCGAAGTTCCTCCTCCTTGAGCCATTCAAGGACCTCGGGCCTGTTCATCTCCTTCAGTTTCTCATAAAGGGGTTTCAGGGATTCAGGGTCAACATTGAGCCTTTTTGCAATATTATTCCTCACCTCTTCAAAGGGAATTCTGTTATGGATGAGTGTTCCATCCATGTCAAAAATCACCATCTTCAGCATACTGGTATCATAAAGGAGGAAAAGAAAAATTTCAAGGGGGAAAATAGGCCTGTTTCTTAAACCTATCCTCCATCAGGATTATTTCATATTGACCCGACAAAGAAATCAATTAAAATAAAACTATGGGAAAACAAAAGAAAACACAGATATTAAAACTGGAAAAAGATGACCCTGAACGGGAGGAGAAGTTTGAGGAAGACTTTCTGCAATCTCTAACCCCTGAGGATAGGTACAAATTGTTTTTTAAAATGAATAACTTATTAAAAAAAATCCTGCTGGACAATGGACATAGAAAAACTTTTGAAGTTATTAAAAGAAAATAACGTAAAGTATGTTATAATAGGTGCAACTGCATTTCCCTATTATGGGTATATGAGAGCGACCATGGATGTGGACATATTTATTGAACCTACAGGGTTGCCAAAGGTGCCGAGCGTTCACAAGTTCACAACTGCCTCTCTCATATCTTTATATTTATCTTTTTAACATCCTAACTTTCAATTTGTTATGATTAAAAGGAATTTTCTAATTATTTCTTCCTTTTTAATTTTACAAAGAGGTTCACAATTTTATGTGTGTATCTCCATTACTACTTCTTATAGCTTTAAGAAAAGAGAGATGTTATTGTTTTATGAAGGAACATTTATTTAATGGTGAGATTCATAAACATGTTAGGTTATTGCTATGAGCGGGTTAAGTATAATTAGATAGGTATGGGATAAAATATGGGGATTGATATAAGGAAAAGTATTTATCCATGGTAATATAAATTTCAGGAGGGATGCAAAAGGTGATAGAAGATGAGTTGTGAACTTGTGAACGCTCGACAACCCCTATTTAGGCAATGCGGCGGCACTTTATCCAAAGTCCTACGGCTCACTGTTGCCTTTGCATTACTTCACATAATAACCTTAAACTTCTCTACTTTAACGGTTTTTGCCTTAAGAAACTTTTCATACCCTACATAAGCAGAGCCTGTTTCTGCCTTGAAAGGAAATGGTTCGTTAGGTTTTACATTCTCTGCTTTCCCGTACAAACCGCAGTCGGCGCCATCAATGTGGAACAACTTGTTGCTGGCCTCATCATATACAACAAACCGAAGATCCCATGTATAATCCTTGAATGCCTTGGCACCTACCTTGGCAGGACGATAAATGGCTTTTCCAGTGATAACAAGGTTATCTATAGCATCCTTCTCCATAGAGGTTTTCTTCATCTTTACTTCCAGAACTTCTACTGTGGGTTCTGTAGATGCCTTCTTTGCGTAATCTTTTGCCTCAGGCACTCCAGGCTTACTTATTTTTGACACACTTGCACAACCAACTAGTAATGCGATCGCAAAAAATGCCATCATTGTTACCCTAATTTTGTTTTTCATGGTTACCTCCTTTTGGGTGGTATTTTGTCGTTTCCCATATCACATCCAGTAGTTTTACCCCACCCTTTAATAAAACCCGGATGTAATACGGTTGCCGCCACATCACCATTTATTTCTACCATCCTAGAATCTGGTTAGGATCGATAGGCATCGGATTAGAAGGTAATCCTCCTGGATTGACCACTGACCTCTGATTTTTCTTCATCAATATAGTTTTTCTCTTTTTCATTAAAAACATGAGTGTAAATTTCTGCCCTTTTGCTGCCCTTATACCCAATTATTTCCTCTTCTCTATTCTCTCAAGGGTCATTATTTCTCCGAAACCTTCCATCATAGTCTTAACTCCTTTTGAGCCTGCCAGAGTTTATTATCGTTGACATCATATATTGAATAGCAAAGAAAAAATGAAATGTCAACCCCATTTTCAAAATTTTTCCCTCTTCGTTAGGTTCCATTATCACCAATCCAGAAAAGGAGAAGGTGCTTTATTCTCCCCGCCTCCTTCCTGTGCAGACGGGTCAGAAGGAAAATTTGAATAAACTTGAAAACAACCAATCCAATGGCTCTCCATAACATTATACATTGAATCTTCGTCAACCGTCTATTTAAGGAAAAACTTCACTATGGTGTACTTCACCACAAAACCTGCAAACACGATGGAGACCATTGACATAAGTTTTATAAGGATGTTCAGGGACGGACCTGCTGTGTCCTTCAAGGGGTCACCAACAGTATCACCTGTTACACCCGCCTTGTGTGCCTCACTACCCTTTCCACCATAATTCCCCTTCTCAATGTATTTCTTTGCATTATCCCATGCACCACCTGCATTTGCCATGAATATAGCAACTGCAAATCCAGATGTTAGCACACCTGCAAGAAGCCCCATAACACCATTGGGCCCAAGTAGATAACCAACAACCACAGGTGTAACAAGTGCAACCATTGAAGGAAGTATCATCTCCCTCTGTGCTGCCCTGGTTGATATGTAAACCGCCTTTCCATAGTCAGGCTTTGCCTTGCCCTCCATCAGACCCTTTATCTCCCTGAATTGCCTCCTGACCTCTTCAACAATCTCCTGTGCCGCCCTGCTCACAGCCCTTATTGCAAGTGCAGAAAATGCAAATGGG
>QNDZ01000175.1 GCA_003646055.1 bacterium | reverse complement strand
TCCTGTTCATTCATCTTCACATTCTCAAGGAGTATCTTCATTGCGTCAGTGAACATCTCATGTGATATTTTAAGCATCTCTTCAACCTCTCTATAAACGATACTCATAAGGTCTGATGTTTTCCAGAATTCCCTGAATTTATCAAACATTCTTCACCTCCTCATTATGAACACCAGTGTTAAAGGAATTATAAAGAAGACAAACAGTACATAAAGCACGGCCACGTATCTTTTTCTTGCAGCAACATTACCAAGTTGTTTTGCAAGCCATATGGGGACAATCCTGAGTGGATACCAGAGGATTATTCCCAGTATATTAAATGATAGGTGGGCAAAAGCAGCCTGTATTGAATAAAAAGAGCCAGTTACCAGTGATGCGAGTATGGCAGTGAATGTGGTTCCAACATTTGCTCCCAGAGTGTATGGAAAGATTTTTTCAACTGTAAGAAGCCCTGCACCAACCAGTGGAACAATCAGGGAGGTTGTCACTGAGGATGATTGAACAAAAACAGTGAGAGCAAAACCCAGAACTCCAGAGGCAATTGCAGATGAAAAGAGATACCTGTCAATCAATATCTCAAGTTTTCCTGAAGATGCACCTCTCAACAGTCTGACAAGGAGGACAAGGAAGAGGATTACAAGACCAAAGGCAACAATGAAACAGATTATGTAGTTATGCCTGAAAAGGTTCACCAGAAGATGGACAACAGGCTTAACAATTATTTTCAAGGGAGATGTGAATTTAAACCCACCTGCATGCTGAAATGCCTTTGCCAGCATATGGGAGAATTTTTCAATCAGATGAAACTTCATTTCGAGTGGAAAGTAAACAAGAACAGAGAGAAGGTTGAATATATCGTGGACAGCAGCCGCAGGGAATGCCTTCTTAAATTCATCCCTTCTTGTAATATGAGTGAAGGATACAATCAGATTTGTTACACTTGTACCAATGTTTGCACCCATTATGATGGGAATGGCGTTCCTTACATGGAGTGCACCAGAGGCAACAAAACCAACAACAAGTGATGTTGTGGCAGAAGACGATTGTATGGTTGCAGTGGTGAGAATACCAATAATCAGCCCTACAAAAGGATTGGAGGTTGTTGAGATAAGGGTATGGGCAAATCCAGTTCCAAATCCCTTCAATGAGGTTCCCAGTAGTTTAATCCCCACGAGGAATCCATAAACATAAAAAAATGCAAGGAAGGTCTTCAACAAGGCCTTTTGAGTTCCCCTCTTTTTCTTCCCGATAAAGAGTTCTTTCATTCCTCTATCTCCCTTCTGATTTTTTCAAGGATTTGAGCCCTGTCACCTTTGCCTTCATCAAGGTATGTTAATACCTCTTTCAGGAGTTTGTGATAACGTCGAAGCCTGTGTGCAATTGCGTTTATTCCTTCTGATATGGAGTGGAGTACAGGTTCATCGGTTGCCCTGAATTTTAGAGGTTCAATTTCACCTGAGGCCGACATTTCCTTTACATATCTTTCCATTCTCAAAATAGGACCTGTGAACCTTTTTGCGATGTAGAGTATAATGACATAGATGCCTATAAGGAAGACTGCAATCACAATAAGAAGGCTGACTATGGCATTCTGGATTGCACTGGATAAGAATTCACCTGTCTGGCCAAGAACAAGAAATCCCTTTTTTATGAATAACCACTGATAAAAGATGGATAGAATGAAGGTGAGCAAAAGGAAGAGCAAAAGGGTGATAGTAATAATAAATAAAGATAATCGGAATTTGAAGGTTTTTTTTAAGGGAAATCCCTTCCGTCTATCAACCAAGATTTCCTCCTTTTTTTGCGGATAATAGAGTAACTTGAAAATTTTGTCAATAAAGATTAACCCTTTCACCCTATATACTTGACATAAGTTAAACCAATGTTAAACTATGGCAAAAAAGGAGTGGATATGGAGAAAGAGATATTGGAAATCAGGTGGCATGGTAGGGGTGGCCAGGGTGCAAAAACAGCAGCCCTGCTTTTTGGAGAAGCCGCCCTTGAGACAGGTATGTATATTCAGGCATTCCCTGAATACGGCCCTGAAAGAACAGGGGCACCAGTTTCTTCTTACAACAGATTGAGCAAGAAACCCATAAGGATTCACAGTGGAATTGAAACACCTGACATCGTCCTTGTTCTTGACCCGACACTCATAGGAAAGGTTGATGTTACTGCTGGTTTGAAGGATGACGGAGTAATCATTGTGAACACCACAAAGTCACCTTCAGAGGTGAGGAAGATGCTCGGTTTGAAGGATTCCATAAAGGTTTATACGGTTGATGCCTATGGGATTGCGCTTGCGACAATTGGAAGGGCTATCCCGAATACACCGATGCTTGGTTCACTTATAAAGGCAACAGGAATACTCAATTTTGACCATCTTCTTGAGAGTGTGAGGAAGAAACTTGAGGTTAAGTTCCGTGGCAAGGGTGCTGATATTGTTGATAAAAACATTCAAGCCATCAAGAAGGCTTATGAGGAAACAAAGGGGGAGGAATGAAAGAGACCTGGAAAGAACTACCCATTGGTGCTATTATTAAGGAGCCTGGCTCAAGCAAGAGATTTGAAACAGGGGACTGGAGAACTGAAAGACCTGTTCTTGATCCTGAAAAGTGTATCCATTGTATGTTTTGCTGGATTTACTGCCCTGACTCCTCCATAAAGGTCGAGAATGGTAAAATGGAAGGCTTTCTGTACGAGTATTGTAAGGGATGCGGAATTTGTGCAGATGTATGTCCAACAAAGGCCATTACCATGGTGAGGGAGGAGGTGTAAGATGAAGGTGGTAGCAAAGACCGCAAATGAAGCAATGGCTGAAGCAATGAGACAGATTAACCCTGATGTGGTAGCCGCATACCCTATTACTCCTGCAACAGAGATTGTCCAGATATTCAGTTCATTTGTGCATGATGGCCTTGTTGATACGGAATTTATTGCTGTTGAAAGTGAGCATTCTGCAATGAGCGCCTGCATAGGTGCTGCTGCAGCAGGTGCAAGGGTGATGACATCAACATCTTCACAGGGTCTTGCACTTATGGATGAGGTGCTTTACATAGCAGCAGCATTGAGGCTTCCTATTGTTATCTGTGAGATAAACAGGGCACTTTCAGCTCCAATCAATATTCACTGTGACCATTCAGATACAATGAATGTGAGGGATTCAGGATGGATTCAGATTTATGCAGAGGATTCTCAGGAGGCATATGATTCAGTTATCCAGGCAATGAAAATCGCAGAAGAGGCTTTTCTCCCTGCAATGGTCACAGCGGATGGATTTATACTCTCCCATGCAATGCAGAGGATTGATATGCTTGAGGATGAAGAGGTTCAGGCATTCATTGGTGAACATAAAAGCCCATACAACCTCCTTGATATATATAATCCCATTACCATAGGCCCGCTTGACCTGCAGGATTACTTCTTTGAGCACAAGAGGCAGGAAGCAGATGCCATGATGAAGGCTCCAGAGGTGATAAAAAAGGTGGCTGATGAATTCGGACAGAAGTTTGGCAGGAAGTATGGACTTGTTGAGGAATACAGGCTTGACGATGCTGAGTATGCAATCGTTGTGATAGGCTCCACAGCAGGCACTGCAAAGGATACGGTTGACATGATGAGGGATAAGGGGCACAAGGTTGGCCTTCTCCGTATAAGGGTTTTCAGACCATTCCCTGCTGAAGAGATTGTGAAGGCCTTGAAAAATGTAAGGGTTGTGGGTGTTATGGACAGGGCAGATGGGGTTAATGCCTATGGTGGCCCTGTATTCATGGAGGTAAGGGCTGCTCTTTATGAAGAGGAGAAAAAACCGGATGTTTACAGTTTTGTATATGGTCTTGGTGGAAGGGATGTTAAACCAGTGGATATAGAGAGGGTATTCCAGATGATTATGGACGCTGATAAGGGTAAGAAGATTGACAGACTTAATTACATTGGTGTTAGGGAATAGGAGGAAAAATGGGTGTGATTGATATAAAGAAGATTGCAAAAACTGAACAACTCTTTGCACCGGGCCATAGAGCCTGTGCAGGATGTGGTGCTACAATCATTATCAGGCAGGTGCTTTCGGTTGCAGGAAAGGATACAGTGGTTGGATTTGCAACAGGTTGTATGGAGGTTGTATCAACAATCTTT
>QNDZ01000174.1 GCA_003646055.1 bacterium | reverse complement strand
TTT
The DNA here is from genome assembly GCA_003646055.1 of bacterium. Lineage (GTDB taxonomy): Bacteria > Hydrothermota > UBA3072 > UBA3072 > B12-G15 > B12-G15. The sequence goes on along the minus strand of QNDZ01000174.1, from coordinate 4,153 downwards.
TCTTGGATATCAAACGTCATAATTCCGAACCTTTTGTACTAATTAAGTAATTGATTTTCAACGTAAAAAGAGATATGGATATAATTCTCTCATTTATTTGAAGTACAATATAGAGAGCTTTTAAGTAAGAAATTTCTCATAAAGAAAAATGTCATAATGTCAAGGTCCGGGCTACGGGTCCTGGTTGATAATCAGAGGATTAGAAGATTTTACATAACGAAAATTTACAGGGCGTATATTATGAAGGCAATTTTATTCTTTGATATCTTCTTTATAATCAGTATATTATATGATGGCCTTTGTAAGGTGGATTGAGAGGGTTTTAAAAATGTCATAATGTCAAGGTCCGGGCTGGGGGTTGGGGGTTGTAAAAAGTGTGGAATTTTATAAAATACATTGATGAAAAAGATATATATTCTTTCAAACTCATATGGAGAGGACAGGTCAGGTGCATTGATTGGCAGAGAGATGCTCAGACTCTGCCCTGATATTCACATTACTGCTTTTCCTCTTATTTCCCTTGGTGAGGAGTATAAAAAAAGGGGAGTGCCATTTGTTCAGGGGTTTCCTCCTCCACCCTCAGGTGGTCCCCTTTTGAAATCATTTAAGGGTTTTGTTCAGGATGTTTTGACCTCCTTTAACATACCATTTGAATATGTGAGAAAACTCAGGGGTAATAGTAAGCCGGATATTCTTCTTGTTGTGGGGGATGTGCCATTGCTTGTGCTTGGATGGATTGCATTCAAGACAAAGGCATACTTTCTTGCGCCGTGTAAGTCTGATTACATTGCACCCCACCTTGGGATAGAGGTTTCCATTATGAGGAGAATTTCAAAGGCTGTTTTTACCCATGATGAACCAACCGCAGAATCCCTGAAGAATAAAGGGGTTAATGCTGTTTTTCTGGGTAATCCCATGATGGATGGATTGGAAAAAGAGAATGTTTTCAGACCCCCTGATAATAAAGTTGTTATAGGTGTGCTTCCTGGTTCAAGGGAAGAGGCATATGGAAACCTTGAAAGGATATTGAGGGTTGGAGAAAGGATAAAGGCATACAAAAAAGATGTAATGTTCCCCATCGCTGTGTCCCCAACCCTTGACTGGGACAGGGTGAAGAGTATCTGTTCAGGGTATGAATTTGCTGTGCCTGTCAGGAATGCCTTTGTTGATGTTGTCCTTGCTTCGGACATAATTATTAGCCTTGCAGGAACAGCCACTGAACAGGCAGCAGGTATGGGAAAATCTGTTGTTGTTTTCAATGGAACAGGTGCATCCTCCTCATGGAGAAAGATGTTTGACCAGAAGAAACTTCTTGGTGATGCAGTTCTTTTGTTCAGATATGACCCTGAAAAAATTGCAAGGGAAGTTGTCAGGGTTCTAAATGAACCTGAAACTCTTAAAAGAATGGGTGAGGCTGGTAAGCAGCGGATGGGAGGGGAGGGTGGAGCAAGAAGGATTGCTGAATTCATATTGAAAATGGAAGGATTATGTTCATTGTAGGGGTTGGGAATATAACATTTGGTGGAACAGGGAAAACCCCTTTTGTGATTGAACTGGCAAACAGGATGAAGGATAGGGTATGTGTAATTTCAAGGGGATACAGGGGGAAGAGGGAAGGTAAATTGTCCATTGTATCGGATGGGAAGGAGATTTTTTATTCACCCGAGGATGTGGGTGATGAGCCATACCTTATTGCTGAGAAAACAGGGGCAGTTGTGATAACTTCTGTAAGAAGGGAGGAGGCCATCCAGGTAGGTAAAGATGAGTTTGGCATAGAGATTTTCATACTTGATGATGCCTTCCAGTACAGGCATCTTAAAAAAGACCTGAATATACTCCTCTTCAATTCAGACTTCCCATTCTTCCCACCAAGGGATTTGCCTGGATACCACCGCTTTGCAGACATGGGTATTGTTGTTGATAGGGGAAAGGAGTCTATCCTGATAAATAGAATAAAGATACCCCTGTGGAGGGGAAGAATTATTTCACAGAAAAGGGGAGCAGGGGAGAGGGTGGTTGCCTTCTGCGGTATAGGAAGACCTGATTCATTTAAAAAACTCCTTGTTGCATCTGGGTATAATCCAGTGAGATTTATTGTGTTCAGAGACCACCACATTTATTCAGAACGAGACATTGAAAGGATAAAATCAATTGCACTTAAACTTGGTGTGGACAGGATTGTTACAACAGAGAAGGACTGCATAAAGGTGAGAGGAAGGATGGAGGTTGAACCAGTCCCCATTTCCCTGACGCTGGATAGGGGTTTCTGGAACAGTCTTTCCACCAGACTCCCATTTGATATAGTGATTTAGACCCTTCTCATCCATATTACCCATTCTGCTATTAGAAACAGGATAATCAGGAGATATATAAGGGGATTATGCCTCAGATTTATTTTAATGGTTTTCCTTCCTGGCACGATATCTGATGGAAGGGTATTTCTAACAATCCCCCCTTTAGAAGCCCTTGCCATAACTTCAAGTTCCTCTATGTTTATACCCCTTCCTTCCACAGGTGAGAAGACATCCAATGAGTCGTTAAGTGTATCACCCTGGAATACAAAGGAGATTTTGTATGTACCTGGTGGAAGTGGGGGAAGGTAAAGAGTATCTCCCTGAACAGGAATCTGGGATGTATCAATGAACACCATTTCTGGTGGTGTTCCTTTGAAGATTATTGGCTGAGTGGAAAATTCAGGAACCTTCACAGGGAGTTCAATGTGTGGGTTCAATACGCCCAGATACACAAGAACAGAGTCCATGTATGCTGAGAGAAGATTTTTGTTGAGGAGTCCCTGTGAGGATAAGTGGAGTTTCCACAGTTGGGGCATGAGGGATTGGAAAAGTACTCCCCCATGCCTGTAAACAACACCTGCCTCTAAGTTGTAAAAATAGAAAATAGTTGCTTCAGGCAGGACAACCTTTGGAGAAAGTACTGTCATGGGGATTCTCTCCAGGAATGTTATCTCCTTTCGAGAGTATCCTCTTAATGGAAGGACAGAAAGGTTGGTTATGTTTTCCCCAAGCATGAAGATCCTTTTCTTTTTCTGAAGGAGGGATTTTATTTTATCTTCCTGTTCTTTCAGTGGATTTATGAATATGTAGAGGTCGGGTTTTTCTGATTCCACATAGCCCTTTTCCATTAATTCTCTTCTTATAAATCCCATATTCCAGTCCGGTCTTTCTGAAATGATTTTGAATGATGGTCTGGGAAGCACAGATGTATAAGTTTCAAGTGTATCTGAAAGGCTTTCACCTTTTAAAATAAATAGGATTTTTCTCTTTCCCCTTTTCCTCATAAATACAGGGATGGAGATTTCTTCTGCATCCTTCACCTGTTTCTCATAAATCTTCTTTTTTTCCACAAATACCAACAATTTACCCTTGTTTGCCTTTATGTAGTACAAAGCAGTGTCCCCTTCTGTTATAAAATGGGTGGATTTTATAATGGAGATTCCGGTTTCCTTTTGTTCTGGAATAATGACGAAAACAGGTAGCCCAGTCTTCTCTATGGCAAGTATGGGATCCTCCCCTGTGTTGTTCATTCCATCAGAGGATAGAAGAATAAAACCAGCATCTGGGTATCTTTCTTTTGCCTTCAATATTGCATCCCCGATACCAGTTCGTTCCCTCTTATAATCAAATACAAATTTTTTTAATGGATAGGGTGATTTTATATCAGGTGGGGAAAGCCTGTTCCTTTCCATGGAACGGGAGCCATCAATCAAAAACACTCCATAGGTCTTCACCCTGAGATTCAGTGTAAATTCAGGGGCAAAGATGAGAATAAGAACAAGGGCAATGATTAATATCCTTAAGATTTTCATAGAAGTATATTAACAGGTTCCGGCTGAATGTAAATACTCAGGCTGAAGTAGTTTAGCGGCACCTACTCAAGCAGGTGCACGAACAGCCCGCTCTTTAACTTTGGTTCAAACCATGTTGATTTCGGGGGCATAAACCTTCCTGCATCAGCAACCCTTATAAGGTCTTCAATGCTTGTTGGGAACATGGAAAAGGCAACCCTGAATTTTCCTGAGTTCACAAGCCTTTCAAGTTCCTCTGTTCCCTTTATTCCTCCAACAAAACTTATCCTTTTATCCTTTCTGGGATTCTCAATCCCTAAAATTGGCCTCAGGAGATTGTTCTGGAGG
>QNDZ01000173.1 GCA_003646055.1 bacterium | reverse complement strand
CCTTGGTGGTGTGTTCACAATCCTGACAAAACTTGCCATGTCATTGGGATTAAGAATAAATCTGAGGTAACCCAGAATATCTTTTATCTCCTTCCTCTCAAAAAACCTTATGCCCTTCACCACTCTGTTGGGAATCCCTCTCCTTCTAAGAACCTCCTCAATCACCCTGGACTGTGCATTTGTTCTATATGCAATGAGTATATCACCCCTCTTTCTGTTCTTAAGTTCCTGCTCAAGTAAATCCGCTATCTTTTCTGCCTCCTCAAGGTCAGAGTAGGCATGGAAAACCCTTATCTTTTCACCACCCTCTTTTACGGTCCAGAGGGTCTTCCCTTTCCTCATTGAATTGTTGGCAATAACACTTGAGGCTGCATGAAGGATTACTGGGGTTGAACGGTAATTCCTTTCAAGTTTGTAAACTGCTGCATCAGGGAAGTCTTTATCAAAATTCAATATGTTTTCAAGGTTTGCACCCCTGAATCCATATATGGACTGGTCATCATCCCCCACAACAAAGAGGTTTTTATGAGAATATGTGAGGTTTTTCAACAATACATACTGGGCATAGTTGGTGTCCTGATACTCATCAACAAGTATAAATCTGAACCTCTCAGACCATTCCTTCCTGACCCTTTCGTTGTTCTCAAGGAGTGAGACCGTATTTACAAGTAAATCATCAAAGTCCATTGCATTGTATTCAACAAGGAGGTCCTGATACTCTGAATAAACCCTTGTGATGAAGTAATCAATTTCAGAATAAACAGGTACCTGCTCAGGCATCACAAGGTTGTTTTTGAACATGGAAATCTTCTTTTTCACATAGGCTGGAGTTATCTTCTTTGAGGGAGGCTTAATCCTGTCCATTATCTTTTTTATAACATGCTTTTGTTCAGAGGTATCATAAATACTGAAATTTGAAGAGAAGCCCGTTTCATCAGGATGGTATCTCAGAATTCTTGCACACATTGAATGGAACGTACCTATCCACAATCCTCTTGTGCTAATTCCCAGAAGGGATTCCACCCTCTCCTTCATCTCATCAGCTGCCTTATTGGTGAATGTAACAGCAAGGATATTGTGCAGAGAAACCCTGTGTTTTACATGGAGATAGGCAATCCTGTATGTGATAACCCTTGTCTTTCCACTTCCTGCTCCAGCAAGGACAAGTGCAGGCCCTTCAAAGTGCTGGACTGCTTTCTTCTGTTCCTCATTCAACTGATTCAAAAATTCCATATCTTAAAAAAAAGGGCGGGGTTTACCCGCCCTGTATTTTCCATTTATTTTTCACTGAGAGATTACGGTGAATTCAACCCTTCTGTTCTTTGCCCTGCCTTCCCTTGTTGTATTGGGTGCAATAGGTCTTGATTCACCATAACCCTTTGCAATAAGCCTGTCAGCCGAAATACCGTGCTGTATCAGATAGTCTCTCACAGCATTCGCCCTTGCTTCACTGAGCCTGAGGTTGTACATCTCTGAGCCAACGCTGTCTGTATGTCCAGCAATCTCTATCTTCACATTGGGATTTGCCTTGAGAAGCTGCACAATCTGGTCAAGTATCGGGTAGGAGTCAGGGGTGATTGTTGCTTTACCACTTGCAAAGTGAATGTTGTGTATAACGATAGTCTGCTTCTCCTTCAGTTTCTCATAAAGCCCAAAGTTTATTATTGTTGTCTCTCCATCCTTTATGTTCACAACCCTTGTTTCAGGAACATAACCATCCGCCTCAATCTTCACATTGTATGTACCTGCCGGAAGTTTTGCCTTGAATATGCCTGTCTCAAGGTCTGAAGCAATGGGCTTCTGGTCAGAACCAAGGAATGTTATCTTTGCACCAACAGGCTTCTTTGTCCTTCCATCAGTTACAGTTCCTGTGAATATACCCATGGGAATATGTATCTTCTTCAGGGTTATCTCTCTCTGTATCTTGGTATTACCTGTTATGGTCACGGTTATCCTCTTACTCTTGTATCCATCCTTAACAATCTTGAATGTATAGGTGCCTGGCTTCAGTTTCATATCAACATGTCCATTGGAATCTGTCTGAAGTGTTTTCATTGTTGTGTCGTCAAAAACAATGTTCACCATAAGGGGGAGTTCTGTCTCAGAGTCCTTCACATCAAGTGCAAGCACACCCATTGGCTTTGGTTTGGGCTTTGGTGCTGGTTTTTTCTTCTTCTGAATAAGTGCAGATGTGGTCGTGAAACCAAAGTTGAATCTCCACTTTCCACTATCATTGTTGTAGATTTCAGGGCTGCCATTAACTATCCTGTAGTCGGGAAGGAAGTTCACATCATTTATCAGGTAATCTCCACCAAAGTCAAATGTTACACCCACTGGTGTTATGAACCTGACACCAAAGAAACCAAATGCTGTATCTGGAAGATTTATGTCAAGGAGATGGTATGAACCTTTAAGCCCGAGGACAAGTTTTGTGTATGGACCTGCATTCAACTCAAAGGTTCCACCATAGATAACACTGTTGCTGAGTGAACGGTTGTTGAAGAAATTATCAATGGTTGAGTCGCCTGTGTTTATTGGGTCTCTTTCACCCCTCCTCACATATCCTATGTCAAATGTGAATGCTATTGGATAAAGTTCAAAGGTCATAAGGAAATCACCAAAGTAATCAGCCCTGTGGGTCATTGTGGGATTAAAGTATCCCTCAAGAACGAGTTTATCATCATCAGGTGCCCTTTCAAAGGTTACATTCCCTCCACCATGTAATCCAAGGAAGAACACCAAAGGAAACCTTGTGGTATCATTTAGAACAGGTATGGCAATCTTTGCACCACCAAATATATCCCTGAAGCCCACCATACCTACATCACCATGGTGGTATGCACCCAGTTCTTTTCTCTCCTCATATTTCCAGTAGCCTGTTCCACCAACGTATAACTCCAGATAATCAATAATACCATAGGCAAACCCGCCCCTGAATACCCCATAATGATGGTCAATGGGTACATCTTCCTGTGTGGTGGAATCATACCTTGATGGATAGTGTTTCCGTGCATACTCATGGTCAAGGAAGAAACTCAGGTTGGCCATTGGTAGATTCTTTGCTGAAAGAATACCAAAATTTCCTGTGGCACCAGTGAAGGAAGGATAGGATACAAGAAGCAACAGAATACCCATATAAAACCTCCTTGTTTATTTTCCCTATAAAATGAGCCGTGCAGGATTCGAACCTGCGACTCCCGGCTTAAAAGGCCGGTGCTCTACCTGCTGAGCTAACGGCCCACCTTTTAGTTATATTACTATGCTTGGTGCTTTTGTCAACACAGGAAAGGAAAAATCGGATATAAGATTGGCAATGAAAAACACATCTATTGACTGGATTGCGTGTTACATTATTATACCTTTATGCCACTTATAAAACTGGGTGCTGTGATATTCATAATAATTCTGCTCTTATGGAAAAAGGTGGAACTGTGGGTTGTTCTCCTCATCGGAAGTCTCTTTGCTGCTCTGCTCTACCTCATGCCACCACTTGATATCGTGAAAACTGTGCTTATCACAGCAAAATCCCGCACAACCCTCCGCGTTCTCGGAATAATCATAATGGTGATGATATTAGGTTCTGTGATGAAGTCAGGGGCAATACTCAAGGTACTCAATAAAGGTCTTTTATCACTTTTAAGGTCAAGACTGCTTCAATACATTGTTCCACCTGCACTTATAGGACTTCTCCCAATGCCTGGAGGGGCACTTGTCTCTGCACCAATGGTGGATGAAATAGACACCGAAAACAATCTTTCCCCTGAACAGAAAACATACATAAACTTCTGGTACAGACACATCTGGGAGTACTTCTGGCCATTGTATCCGGGGCTTGTTGTTGCTGCATCCATTATGAATGTTGAGATAAGGGAACTATCACTGAATCAGTGGATTTTCACCCCACTTGCCATTTTTGCTGGTATTCCATTTATGTTGAGGTTTAATCTCAAGGCAAAGGGGAGAACCATTCCATTCAAGCCAATGAGTATTGTTTACATACTTTACGGGCTTTCACCCATTCTTCTTATTATCATACTTTACCTTATTCTGAATATACCCATACTTATATCCCTCCTGATTGTAACTGCAGGAACATATGGGTATCTCGTTATAAGAAAAAAAATAACCCCTTTCTCATTCTGGAAGGATATGAAGTGGAAGACCCTTCTTGT
>QNDZ01000172.1 GCA_003646055.1 bacterium | reverse complement strand
TGGTGGTGAATGGGCTTCAGGTAACACAATCGTTCCAACCACACAGGGGACAAGACCCCTCCTTGTTGAGGTTCAATCGCTCCTTATACCTGCAAGGTTCAACTATCCCCAGAGGGTATCAACGGGGATTGATTACAGAAGGTTGAACATGCTGATTGCAATTACTGAGAAGAGGCTTGGTCTGGGGATTGGTGGCTATGACATATTCTGCAATATAACAGGTGGTTTGAAGGTGGATGAGCCTGCAATTGACCTTGGAATAATATTCTCCATGGTTTCAGGTTTCATAGATAAACCAATTGACAGGGATACTGCACTCGCAGGTGAGGTCGGGCTTGGTGGAGAGGTCAGGGCAATTCCATTCATTGATATGAGGGTAAAGGAGTGCAAGAGGCTTGGTCTCTCAAGGATAATCATACCAGACCAGAGAACAGAGGGAATAGATGGAATTGAAGTTGTTAAGGTTAGGAACATTCAGGAAGCAAAGGAGGCATTATTCTGAGAAAAAACTACATACTGCTCCACTCCTCTGCATTGAGGGACGGAAGGGTTTACTATCTGTTCCACAATGGGCTCATTGAAAGGGAACCTGCTGTTGCCTCAGAAGACATAAAACCATATTTGGAAGGGGATGATGAGGTCTCAAAGTCCATAAAGGAATATATGGAAAGGTTGAAGGTGAAGGTACTCAAAGGAGAACTTATACCCGTTGCAATAAAACTCAGGTGCCCGGTTCTTCTGATAGGTGAACAGGACCTTGTTAGAAAACTGAAGGCAGCAGGGGTCAGGGTGATAGACCTTGAGGTCTTGAGGATGTTCTCAAGGGACCCAATAAAACTTGGTGATAAGATAAAGGTGAAGTGCCAGAGGGCAGAGGATGGTTTCATAGGATTCCTTGGTGATGGCTCAGAGGTGATACTGAAAGGAAGGGGGCTGAAATCAGGGAAGATTGTTGAGTGTGTTGTTGTGAACATAACAGAGACCCCCCGAGTGAGAAGGATTGAATGTGAGGTTGAGGGATGAGGATAGGCATAGGATACGATATACACAGACTTGTTGAGGGAAGACCCTTTATTCTTGGTGGGGTTAATATCCCCTTTGAAAAGGGTTTGCTTGGCCATTCTGATGGAGATGCCCTCGTCCATGCAATCATAGACAGCATACTCGGTGCGCTCGGTGAAGGTAATATAGGTATTCTGTTCCCTGACACAGAAGAGAGGTTCAGGGGGATTTCAAGTTTAGAATTACTGAAGCGGGTTGTTGATAGATTTAATTTCAAACTGGTGAATATTGATGCGGTTGTAATATGTGAAGAACCTAAATTGAATCCATACATTGAACTTATGAGGAGAAACATTAGTGAAATTACAGGGCTTCCACCTGGAAGAATATCCATAAAACCAAGGAGAAAGGAAGGGCTTGACGAAACCGGTAAGGGGAATGCAATTGAGGTTATGTCTGTTTGTTTGTTAGAGGAGGTGGTATGATTCTACTTCTCTTATTGTCACTACCCATCAATGACTTCAAGGTGATTCAAGGGCTTTATGCAGATGGAATGTATGAACTCTCTGAGAAGCAGGCCAGGGTGTTTATCCAGAAGTATCCAGATGAGAAAATCACGCCAGATGTATGTGTTATACTTCTTAATTCAATGCTGAAGCAGAGGAAATACGGGGATGTGATAAACTCGGCAGATAGATTTATAAAGAGGTATCCACAGAAGAGGAGCGATTTTTACAGGATAAAGGGGGATGCCCAGGTAAAACTCGGTCTCTTCAAAGAGGCCATCAGGACGTATTCACGACTGAAGGGTGATGATGCATACACAAAGATTGGTGATGCATATTACGCAATGGGTGATTATAAAAAGGCAATGGAGTACTTTGGAAAGGTGAAGGATGATTATGCCATTCTCTCCACAGGGTGGTGCTATTATAAACTGGGAGACTATGAGAATGCATATAAAACATTTTCTCAGGTGAAGGATAAGAAATACACGGAAGAGGCAGAGTACATGAAGGGAAAGTGCCTCCTGAAGATGGGCAGAAAGGATGCAGAGGATACCCTCCTTAACTTCATAAAGAAATATCCTGAAACTCCTTACAGGGGGAGGATTTATCTTTCACTTGGAGAATACTTTGAGAGCAAAGGTAATATAGACAGGGCAAAGAACTACTACAAAAAACTCCTTAGGTTAAGGCCACCATTCAACCATATTGGTCTCACATATCTGGGGATACTCTATTACAATGAGGGTAAATTAGATTCTGCCTATGCATACCTTGAAAAGGTTCCTGTTACATCACAATACTTCGGGAATGCACTCTACTACATGGGCCTTGTAAAGATAAAGAAAGGAGAGAAACTGGATGGTATCACTGTTCTCCAGCAGGTTATGGAGGACTATCCCGGGCTCAGGGATTATGCAGCATTCAGAATAGGAGAGGTCTTTGAAGGTATGGGAAAGACCGAGGATGCCATCAGGTATTACCTTGACGTGAAGGGTAAAGAGAGGGTGAAGGCACTCCTCCGTGCAGGAGACATCCTTATGAAAACCAACCCCGACAGTGGACTTTCAATCTACAGGAAGGCCCTTGAAACAGGTAAGGACAGAGACCTTGCACTCTTGAAGATAGGTGTGGCACTGTTCAAAATGAAAAAATACAGGGATTGTGTTAATCATCTGAATGCAGACATAAAAAAATTCAGGAGTCCTGTTTATAAGGCAAGGGCGTATCTTCTGCTTGGCGATGCATCCCTTAAATTAAAGGATTACAAAAATGCGGTTAAGTACTACAATATTGCTGTGAACACAAAGATTAAGGAGGTTGTCCCATACGGGCTTGAGGGGCTTGGCTGGGCATACACAGGGCTCAAGGACTATGCCAAGGCCTTCAAGGTGCTTGATAGACTCCAGAAGGAGTATCCTGAATTCAGGGGTAAGGGAAGTCTCTACCTGACACTTGGGGATGTGGCCTTTGCAATGGGTGATTACAAAAGGGCTGAAAAATCATACAAACGTGTAAAGGGCAGGCAGGAACCAGAGGCCATGTTCAGGCTGGGGAAACTGTATATGAATACAGGAAAGTACAGGAAGGCAGCAGAGGTGTTCTTGAATTTGAGGAAGAAGTACTCTGTGTTTGAAAAATCAGACCTCGCCCTTTACCTTGCATCGCTCTCCTTGAGAAAGGCAGGGGACATGTACTCCTCCATTGCACAGGTAAAATCATTGATTAAATCACCCATTGATAAGGAACTGAAGAGGAAGGGAACACTTCTCCTTGCAGACAACTACTTTGATATTGCTGAGTATGATTCAGCCATCCACTATTATGAAAAAAACCTTGACCTTTACACAAAGCCTGATAATGGCATGCTTCCCGCAATCAAAGGCATACTCTACTCCCTGAAGAAGAAGGGCAGGAATTTAGAGGATAAGGGGAATGACTATATAAGAAGGTTTAAAGGAACTGGTATTGATGACAGGGTGAAATTTATACTGGGTGAGATTTTACTCAATGAGGGAGACTATAAAAGGGCTGAGAAATACCTGAAGGATTCAACTGCACCCGAGGCACAACTTCTCCTTGCTGATGTTTATCTGAAAACAGGCAGAGATAATGAGGGTCTCAAGATATTGAAGACCCTTCAGAACACGCCATCTGTTTCAAAGGAGGCATCACTCAAACTTTTAAGTTATTACATGGGCAGGAAGATGTATAAAGAGGCTCTCCCAATAGCAGAGAAGATGGGAGATGAAGGGACTGAATACAGGGTTAAGGCACTGATTGGGCTCAAGAGGTTCCGTGATGCATTGAAACTTGCTGAAGGCTTGAAGGGTTGTAAGGGTGCACTCTACAGGGGGCTTTCACTCCTCGGGCTTGATGATGAATCAGGGGTTGCACATATAGATTCTTCAACAACCTGTGATGAGACAGCACCTGAGGCAATATACGAAAAATCACTCTATCTTTACACAAAGGGCAAAGTAAAGGGCATTGAGACAGAACTTGTTAAGGTGAGGTATCTATACCCTGAAAGTGAGTATTATTCACCCTCAATGATTCTTCTTGCGAAGGTTTTCCTGAAACAGGGAAAGAAACAGGAAGCAGTTAAGGTGCTTGAAGATGTAATAAAAAGGAAGGACAAATATGAAAAAGAGGCTCGCAGTCTCCTTAACAATATTCATTAGTCTCCTGCTCCTTTC
>QNDZ01000171.1 GCA_003646055.1 bacterium | reverse complement strand
GTTTGAATCTTTTGACATCTACACCATTGGGAATAATCCTGTATTCACCAGGAAAGTATTTCCTGAAACTCTCCCTTGCTGTTTCTGATACTGCTATCAATCCATCAATCCTTCTGAAGAAGTAACCAAGGGGCTTTTTCAGTATCATGTAAGGGATGGATTTGTCAAAGGTGGGGTGGAATGTGAAGATGTTTGTTTTTTTTGAGAAGAGGAGGGCAAGGAGTGGAAAGGTGGGAGCGACTGCACCATGAATATGAACAACATCAAACCTGTTTACAATATCCTCAACAACATATGGATTGGGAACAACTGTGATTCTCCCAACAGACTGGTTGTATTTTACTGTCAGGCCTGTCCCAACCCTTATCACCCTCTCCTCATCAGGGAAAAAGTCGCCTGACATCCTTCCTGTAAGGATTCTTACAAAGTGTCCCTTTTTTTCAAACTCATCTGCAAGATGGTATATATGTTCACTCACTCCACCTATGTGTGGATAGTAAATATCACTAACAAACAGTATCCTCATTTTTCCACACCCTTTCAAAAACAAACCAGAAATCAGGATTTGTTTTTATTGTACGTTCAATGAGTTGGGTTGCAATGTACTCAAGGAGTTCTTTTATTCCTCCAAAATCCTCTGGATATATGGGTTCACTGATCCAGCCTAAGTATTTTCCATTACCTTTTCTAACCATATAACCAATGCATACAGGTACACCTGTCCTCCAGGAAAGGAAAGCAGGACCCACAGGTACCCTTATTCTCCTGCCATTGTATTCAACAAACCTCCCGGTGCCTGTTATGTCCCTGTCCCCAATCAATGTGAGAACAGAGCCATTCTTCAGAAGTTTTAAGAGTTTAAGGGTGAGGTTCCTGTCTTCAAGCCTCAGTATGTTTGCACCATAAAGTTCCCTGTATTTTAGATAGAACTTAAAAAACTCCATGCCCGGTCCTTCTGATTCAGCAACAGAAAAAAATCTGTATCCCCTTGAGGCAATATAAGGCCCTGCAATCTCCCATGCACCAACATGTCCACTCACCAGTATAACCCCATTGCGTTTATCTATTGCCTTCTGCAGGTTTTCAACACCTATGCCAGTAATGAAGGAATCAAGCATATATGATTTTAAGTTTGGTAGATTTAAAAGGTCAGCATAGATGTGGACGAAATTTCTGAAGAGTTTTTTTACGGTTTGCTCATCAAAATCTATGCCAAGACCTGCCAGGTTTTCCCTAACAATTTCCCTTCGCTTTCCTGCCAGTCTGTACCATATGGAGCCAGATATATCTGCAATCCAGTGGATAAAAGGCAGGGGTAAAAATCTGTGGAGTTGTGTTCCCATGAGCATGAGGAATGGAAGTATCATACGCCTGTTGAACCAAAACCGCCAGAGCCTCTTGAAGTATCAGTTAAACTATCCGCCTCAATCAATTTAACCTCAGGGAGTTTTACAGGAACAATCTGTGCAATCCTATCCCCTTTCTTTATCGCGAAAGGTTCCTTTGAGAAGTTGAAAAGTATAACCACCACCTCACCCCTGTAGTCAGAGTCAATGGTTCCTGGGGAGTTCAGGATACCTATACCGTGTTTCAGGGCAAGCCCACTCCTTGGTCTGACCTGAACCTCATAACCCTCTGGAATTTCAAGGACAATCCCCGCAGGAATACCTTTAATCTCCCCGGGATTTATAACCTGGTCAACACGGGAATATATGTCAAACCCACTGCTTCCCTCTGTTGCCTTCCGGGGAAGGGGAAGGTCCGGATCAAGCCTCTTAACCTTTATTTCCAGCATACACCTTCAGTCCTTCCCTGAGTATATTCATTGCATCCCTCAATTTATCCTGGTTAAGGACATATGCTATCCTTGCCTCATCAAGCCCTGTCCCCTCTGTTGCGTAAAACCCACTTGCAGGAGCAAGCATTGTTGTTTTCCCATTTATATTGAACTCTGTAAGCATCCACTTGATGAATTCCTCTGCATTGTCAACAGGAAGTTTTACAACTGTATAAAATGCCCCTTCTGGTTTCAGGGTAAATGCCCCATCAATGTTTTCTATCTCTTCAAACACCACATCCCTTCTCAGTCTGTATTCATCAATAATTCCAGGCATGAATTCCTTCCAGTGTTTGAACCCTGCTATTGCCCCCATCTGTTCAATGGTTGGTGGGCAGAGCCTTGCCTGTCCAAATTTAAGCAGGGTGCTCCACAGTTCCCTGTTCCGCGTGACAATGAAGCCTATCCTTGCACCGCAGCAGCTGAACCTCTTGGAGATACTGTCCATAACAACCGTCCTCTCTGCAGCCTCCTTGAATTCAAGCACAGATGTATGCTTCTTCCCATCAAAAACAAATTCCCTGTAAACTTCATCAGAAAGAACCCACAGGTCGTATTCAAGGGCAAGGTCTATTATGGATTGAATTTCTTCTCTTGAATAAACAGTTCCCGTTGGGTTGTTTGGAGAACATATTAGAATAGCCCTTGTTTTGTCCGTTATGAGATGCTTTATATCATCCTTTGGTGGAAGGTGAAACCCGTTCTCAACACTCAGGGTAAGAGGCTTTATCTTCACACCAGCCATGTTTGCAAACCCATTGTAGTTTGTGTAAAAGGGTTCTGGTATAATCACTTCATCTCCAGGGTCACATATTGCAGAGAGAACAAAGAAAATGGCCTCACTTCCACCCGTTGTTATGAACACATTATCAGGTTCCACATCAATGCCGTAATCACCAAAATAATCTGATATGGCCTCCCTCAACTCCTTCAACCCCTCAGAAGGTCCGTATGGAAGAACCTTTTGTTTAAATCCCTTTATTGCCTTCAGTATAACCTTTGGTGTTGGTACATCAGGGTCGCCTATGTTCAGATGATAAACACTGATTCCTTTTTCCTTTGCCTTGTTCGCATAGGGTATAAGCCTCCTGATAGGGGAGGCGGGCATACTTAAACCTCTAACTGAAATCCTCATTCTTCCTCCTTTTTATATTGATTAACCCCTGCATAAAGAATGTTAAGACCAGTTTTCAGGGTTTCAACATCAAGGTTTGAGTAATCCACCATAACAAGGTCTTTCCCCTTTTTTGAGTCATGGAAGAGTTTTACCAGTGGAAGGACAAAAACAGTCCTGTTATCCATGCGGAATTCTTTAAGAAGATACTCAACAAACTTTGTTGAATCCTTTATGGGTAGTTTTATCACACCAGCGGGTGGTGAATCAGGTTTTATGATAAAGAAATCTTCAAATCCAGATACAACCTCATAAAGAATATCCTTTCTTTCTCCAAGGAATCCTGACATTGAGGGGAGTAATTCTGAGAACCTGTCAAGTGCAGTGTATGTTAACCTTACAAGGCCTGAAGATACAGGAAAGATTGTCTCCTGAAACTTCTTCAAGAGTTTACCAAGTTCACCCCCACAGGTCAGGAAACATGTTGGAACCCCTGTGAATGGTAGAAGTATCCTGTTCAGGCTTATTGAATTTGTGTATCTTCTTGCTACTTCAAGCAGGGTTTGAATCTCTTCTCCAGAGGCAAATGCGAAACTTTCATCAGCAACCATCAGTATGTTATAGTTCTGGGATACAAAGAGAAGTCTCTCAATCTCCTCTGGTGTGTACAGTGTGCCTGTTGATATTGCAGGATTTGAGTAAAACAGGAGTTTAACACGGGGATTTATCAATGGTTCAAGCACATCCCTTAAAGGGAGCCTGAAACCATTGGAATGGAATGTCTCAATAGGTGTTATCTTCACTCCAGCAAAGTCCACAATGGGTAGAATGTATGGTGGAAATGGCTCGGGTACAACCACCTCATCATTCAAATCCATAAAAAGGAAAAACAGAGAAGATATTGCAGAAAACGTGTCAGGGAAAGGTATAATAACCAGTTCATCAGGGACCTTGAATATTCTGCGATACTTTTCAATCAGGTCACCTTCATTAACAGAATCAGGTATTTCAGTGAAAAAAACAGAAATCACCTGCGGTTTTGAAAGATTGTAAACAACGGTCCCTGACCTTTTCAATTTATTCAACCCATCCTCGTAATCAGTAAACGGGTCTGGATGGAGAATGAATGCCCTGCTTGAAATCCTTTTTCTACCAGTGAACATGGTTCACACCTCCTAAAATGGTTAGGATAAGGTTATCAGGTTCAAGGAGTTCCTTCATCATATCATTAACATCATCAAGTTTGACTGACATAATATT
>QNDZ01000170.1 GCA_003646055.1 bacterium | reverse complement strand
ATTGTTGTGAAAGGCATAGTCCAGGGTGTTGGGTTCAGACCACATGTCTACAGACTTGCAGACAGACTGGGACTCAATGGGTATGTGAGGAATGAGGCAAGGGGGGTTGTGATACATCTTGAGGGTGAAGGGGAAGTGATAAATAGGTTTTTGATGGAACTCAAAGATAATCCTCCTCCCAGGGCAAGGATAGTGGATGTGGAGGTCTTTGAAAGCAAAAATGAGGGATTGAGCCATTTCTTTATTGATTTCAGTGTTGGAGAAGGGGAGAGAAATGTGTTTATATCCCCTGACATAGCAACATGTGAGGATTGTTTAAGGGAACTCTTTGACCCTTCTGATAGAAGATACAGGTTCCCTTTTATAAATTGCACGAATTGTGGACCAAGGTTTACCATCACCTTTGACATCCCATATGATAGAAAGAATACCACAATGAATGAGTTTGAGATGTGTGAAGACTGTTCAGAGGAGTACAACAATCCATTATCCAGGAGATTTCATGCACAACCCAACTGCTGTCCAGTGTGTGGTCCAGAACTTGTTATACTTGACAGAACTGGCAGGAAACTCAGGGGAGACCCAATAAAAAGGGCAGCCAGTCTTTTAAGGGAGGGTAGGATCCTTGTAATAAAGGGACTTGGAGGATTCCATATTGCCTGTAATGGTCTTGATGAGGATGCCGTTGTGAGGATTAGAAACAGAAAGAAAAGAGGGAAAAAACCCTTTGCACTTATGGGAACAATGGACATGATTAGAGAACATTGCTATGTCTCAAAGGAGGAAGAAGGCATTCTTCTCTCTCCATCTGCACCAATAGTGCTTCTAAAAAAAAGAAAATCCTCTAATATTCCAGATGCAGTAGCACCAGGGCTGAAGGTACTTGGATTCATGCTTCCATACACGCCGGTGCATCATCTCCTTCTTTCTGAAATTGACTTTCCCCTTGTGATGACCTCTGCAAATATTTCAGAGGAACCCATTATTTTCAGGGATGAAGAGATTGAAAGACTCACTGGAATTTTTGATTATATTTTGACCCACAATAGAAAAATATACATAAGGGCAGATGATTCGGTTGGGAGTGTATTCAAAGGAGAATTTTATCCCATAAGGAGGTCAAGGGGGTATGTGCCTGACCCAATAGAGGTGCCACTATATTCAGACAGGGTGATTCTTGGAGTAGGAGGGGACCTGAAGAACACATTTTGCCTTTTGAAAGGGAATTATGCAATAATGAGCCAGTACATAGGGGATATGGAGAATATAGAGACAGAGGAGGCCTTCTTCACAGCACTTGACCATTTTAAGAGAATATATTCTATTGAACCTGAAATGGTGGTTTGTGATATGCATCCCCGTTATATGACCACAGGAATTGCAGAGAGACTTAATCTCCCTGTTTACAGGGTTCAGCACCATAGGGCGCACATGCTCTCCCTCCTGATGGAGAACAATACCAATGAAAGGATAATCTGTTTTGCCTTTGATGGAACTGGATATGGGGAGGATGGTAATGTATGGGGTGGTGAGGTGTTTGTTGGTGATTTGAGGGAACAGAATAGGATTTACCACCTTGAGTATGTGCCACTACCAGGTGGAGATTCCGCAATTATTAGACCATGGATGTATGGGATTTCTCTTCTTGAGTTTTTTAATCTTGGCTCTCTAATCGAAGGTATTTTCAGTGATTGTCCCATTGGGCTTGTAAGGATGATGATTGAGAATTCAATAAACACTGTTCCATGTTCAAGCATGGGAAGGCTTTTTGATGGTGTTTCAGCCATACTTAATGTATCACGGGAAAGCAGTTATGAAGGGGAATCTGCAATACTCCTGGAGCAGATTGCTGAAGGGAATCCTCGTGTTCCATATCCATTTGTATTAAAGGACGGTATAATAGAGATTCGTGATATTATCAGTGGAATAGTACAGGATATAGAAAGGGGTCTTCCCCCAGGCGAAATTTCAATGAAGTTCCATATGACGGTTGCAGAGATTATTTTGAGGATTTCCAGAGAGGTGAGGGAAAAATACGGGATAAACAGGGTTGGCTTAACAGGCGGCGTGTTTCAGAATATGCTTCTTCTGGAGGAGACAGTAGAACTTCTCACCAGGGAGGGATTTGAAATCCTGCTCCACAGGAAGGTGCCAACAAATGATGGTGGAATAGCACTCGGTCAGGTTGCCTTTGGTGTCTTTTTGGAGGAGACATGAGAGAGTCTCCATGGAATGACAGGAATTACATAGAAGAGTACCTGCTCCATAACAGAAAATACGACAGCGTTACTGGTGAGGAAGTGGATTACCTTATAAAGAGGTTTAATCTTAAAAAGGGAATGCGTGTGCTTGACCTTGGCTGTGGATACGGCAGACACTCAATTGAGTTTGCAAAAAGGGGGATGCGTGTTACAGGGGTGGATATTTCAGAAGAATTTATAAGAATGGCAGGCCAAAAATCACAGGGGCTTGATATTGAATGGATAAATGAGGATGTTATGGTCTGGAAAGCCAGAAAGAGGTTTGACCTTGTTATAAACATGTACACATCCATCCTTGGTGAAGTGGGTGGGGTTGAAAGGGATATAATGTTTTTGAAAAAAATCAGGGATGCACTGGATACAAATGGGCATTTTGTGATTACCACCCTGAACGCATACAGGCAGGCATGGATGGGGAATGAGAAGTTTAATCCAGTAAAATCAGAAATAATCTGGAGATGGGCAGGGAAGGGGAAGATTTATCAGGCACCTGTGAGGCTTTATACACCAATGGAACTTTACCACATGTGTAAAGCAGCAGGCCTTGAAATCACACATGTATATGGTGGGGACAGGCCCGGTGATATTGTGAAGGAGATCCCCTTTAATATAAAACATATTGAAATCATCCTGCTTGGTAGCAGAGGTTCTTAGTTATTTTAAGAGAAAAATACCTCTCCCTATTTCAGAATCAGTATCCTCTTACTCAGATTTATATCACCCTTTGTTTTAAGGAAGTATATCCCTGCTGGATACCCTGTAACATCAATGGTGGTTTTTAGGGTTCCGGTTTTGAACATCTTCTCGTAAACCTTTCTGCCAGATATGTCATAAATCTTTAAGCGAAGATTCCTGTTGAGTGGTACACCAAAGGAGAGAGATATTTTGTTGGTAACAAGATTGCTCTTTATATACAGGCCTGGAGATTTCTTCTTTCTTTCAATTCCTGTTGTTGAGTAGCCATAACCAAGTAGCAGAATGTTATCCACTGCGCATGCCCAGGACCAATATGCATAGGATTCATAGTATCTCCACATAAACTGTATACTGTCAGCACTCACCTTTGCACTCACCCTGATTGTATCCCATCCGGATATATCATCTGGTCCTGGATACTGGTGTATCTCCTGCCAGTTGCCCCAGGAGTTGTTTGTAAACTCCCTCATGAATACTCCATAGTAGTCTGGTCCAACATCCGTGCCATATTCTCTCCATCCGTAGGCGTAGGATAGGACAAGGGAGTCGTAGGGGAGTGAGTAAACAGCAGGTGTGATAAAGTCTTCTCCAGGTGTTGATTGAGGAGCACCACTCCCTGCTTCATCATCAGAGTAATATGCATACTGGGTTTCATAATCAGGAGGTGTATATGTAGAGATGTCGGGTGTGGTTCCCACCACCCAGGATACGCCATCGGCGTTTCCATCATTCACAACCCAGTTTGATGGCATTCCGTCCTCAAAATCCTCATAGAGTAAGGTGTCAGGGCCTCCAACTGTTATTGAGAACTGGAATGTATCAACCCCATATGTGTTTGAAATCACAAGAATTATAGAGGCTTGATGACCCTCCGGGGTACTGGGGGAAGCGGAGACAACAAAGGGGTCAGTAGAGCAGGTGGAACTGTCTCCTGGTGGAATATCGGGGAAGGATGCACTGTCGTCCTCGATTGTAAGGTAAGGGTCTGATGTGGAAATATAGCCATTTATACCTGTTCCTGTATCTCCACCATTATTTTTTATGGTTACATAAAGTGGAACGTTTGACTCTCCAGGGTAAATTCTATGGTCGCCTGTCGGGTCAATCTCCCTGGAAATGTATTCCAGATGAGAGGCATAAACTGTGAGGGAGAAATCTGAACTCCAGGTTGAATCAACAGAATCATGAAATACCACAGTGAATGCAATCTGTTGGCCATCTTCGGCATCTGAAGAGATGCTGAAGATGTAAGGTGT
>QNDZ01000169.1 GCA_003646055.1 bacterium | reverse complement strand
TCCACAAAGGATACCCGGGTGGATGGGGTATACCCATCACCATTGCTGCTGATGTGAGTTCGCCTGCATCCCCTGTTGTTATACCAGGTGATAGTGCCATGGAGTAGATGGAGAGGAATAAAAAGAGCAGAAGTATTCTATACGGCCACTTCTTTGTAAATATCCCTGTACCCATTGAGCATCTTCTCCATTGTGTATCTTTTTGTTATGACCTTTTCAGCATTTTCCCCAAATTTACTCCTTAAAAGCGGGTGGTCAATCAGGTAAAGAAGTTTTTCAACATAACATTCTACATCATCTAAAGGACACAGAAAACCCGTTTCACCATCCTGAACAACCTCCACATTTCCGTCAATATTACTCACAACAGGAGGGATACCCAGCGACATTGCCTCAAGCAGGGCAAGGGGGAGTCCTTCCCACCTTGATGGAAGGAAGAAAATAGAAAAATCCTTCATATATGTATAAGGATTGTCAACCCATCCTGTTAATATAACCCTTTTTTCATCCCTGAATCTTTCTCTTACATAGTCAAAAAGTGGTCCACCACCACAATAAACAAACTTTACATCCCTTCTTTTTAAGACTTCTTCAACAACATCTGCCCAGAGAAGGGGATTTTTCTGAGGCTTGAAGTTGGCAACGGTTCCTATAATAATTTTTCTACTTTTTGAATGACTTTTCTTCTTAATCTCAACCCCGTTCAGAACAACCCTGTACTGCTTTTCTTTACCAATTTTCCACATCATTGCCTTCATCCTTGTGGTTTCACAGGGGAATATGAGCAGGTCTCTGAACATAGAGGCCAGCCTTTCCAGCCACAAATAGACCAGATTTACAATAATTGAATTGTACGGATGGATGGCAAAACCGTGTGCTGTATGCACAACCCTCACAGATTTCAACCCTGCTGAGGCAAGTGCGCCAATCACGCCTGCTTTTGAGCCGTGGGTATGAAGGATCAGTCCATTATGATTTTTTGAAATGTTTTTTAATACCTCTCTAACCCTGAAAATTGCAAGAATATCATCAACTGGTGAAATTTCCCTTTTCAGTTCCTTAATCACAATGTGTCTATCCCCGAAGTTTTTCCTCACTGCATTAAAAAGCTCTCCACCCATTCCTGAGATAATTAAACCATCAAAGTTTTCAGCAAGACTTATGAGAATCTTCTGTGCACCACCCCTTTCAAGTTTTGCCATCATCTGTACTGTTTTCATACCAGTTCCATCCCCCTCTTTATTGAATCACTCATGGTGTTGTACTCCCACCTTGCGAATCTTCCCGAGAGGTAAATCCCTCTTCTTTTAAGTATTCCTTCAATCTCTTTAACAACCATATCGGTCACATCATCCCTTATGGGATATGCATATGGAAAGTGAAGGGATCTTGTGAAGAGGACTTTACCTCTAAGCAGACCTGTGCTTTTGATTGCATCAATTATTGACCTATCTTCAGGGATTTTGTTTCTCACAGGTACTTCAATCCAGATGCTTGAATAACCCCCGGGGCTCATTTCTTTGCTTATGTTTGTGAAGGAACCCACCCTGGTGAATGGCAGATTGTCCTGGGCAAAATATATCCAGTGTGCATTATTTATGAGTTTACCCTTCACACCAAGGAGTAAAATCTTCATACCAACATAATCAAATGGGTATTCCCTGAATTCTTTCAGAAAGGGTGAGATTTTAATAATCTCAGGAAGTGGTATTGTTAGATAGAGATTCCTGTAGCGAATCCACCTTCCACCAACCCTTACCTTACCCTCTCCAACCTTTTCAAGGTTTCCCTTCTTTATCCTGACTCCCTTCTTTAAAAATCCCTTTATCACCTCTCCAATTCCCTGTGAAGGATAGAAAAACACAGGGTTGTAGCCTGTCTGTTTTCTGGGAGCAAAGAGGCTTGTTTCAGGGAAGTATCTACCAAGAAAGTATGGTGGAAGTTTTTCAGGGTTTTTGCCCCACATCTTTTTATTATACCCGTAAAGGAATCTATCACAGAGGAATCTACCTGTTTTTGTCATGAAGAATTCCTTCAGGTTTTCAGGGGTCTTTCTGCTCCTGAAAATATAGGAGAAGGATGCAAAAAACCTTTCATTAAAGTTGAACTGGGCAATGTTTGATTGTATTGGATAACTTATAAGGCTTTTATTCCAGTAAACAAAAGCCCTTCTCTCAACCCTGTGCATGTCCACTCCAATATCACCTATGAGTGATTCAATAGATTCATCCATGGAATGGAAGAAGTGTCCACCAGCATCAAACCGGAATTTATTTATCTCATATGTCCTGCACCATCCACCTGGTTCTTCCCTTTCAAAGATAATATAATCTTCATTTTTTTTATGCAGGAGATACCCGATTGTAAGTCCTGATATACCAGCACCTATAATTACGTTCATCTTTTGTGCAGGATTACACCAAAAAGGGTGAAGATTGCTGAAATAACCAAAAGAACAACAATTGCTCCTTTCAGCCCAACCCCTGTAACAATATAAGAGGCTTCACACAGAGAGATGGTAAGAAGCAGGACAATTGCGTCTATTTCAGGAACACCCAGTCCCTGTTTTCTCAACTTCAAAACAAAATGGTCAGGTGAACCTTTAAGGGGGTTCTTCCTCCTGGCAAGCCTGATAGAGACAACATAGAGTGTATCAAATATAGGAAAGAAAAGGACGAAGATTGGTACGAGTACAGCAACTGGATTTATCATGGAGTAGGATATCTCAAGGGAGATGATGGAGAGAACCAGCCCAATAACAAGGCTTCCTGTATCACCAAGAAAGATCCTTGCTGGGGGAAGATTGTAGGGAAGGAATCCAAGGATTCCAGCCATAAGTGTTCCTGAAAAAAGGGCTATTTTCAAGTTTCCTGTTTTCAGTGCAAGTAGCATGAATGTGGTGGAACCAATCAGTGCAACACCACCTGATATACCGTCCATTACATCAATAATGTTGAAGGCATTGGTGATACCTACTATCCAGAGGATTGACAGAACAATGTTTGCCCATTCAGGAATGAAAACAAGTCTTGTCCTTATACCTGAATATACAAGGATACCTGCCACAAGGAGTTGGACAGCAAGTTTTGTATATGGGCTGAGGTGCTTCAGGTCATCAATAAAACCAAGAAGGAAGATAATAATCAGGGATGTGAGGATAAGTGGTGATGTGTATAAATGTTTGTTCAACATTAATGCAATAAATATACCGATGCCACCTAAGAAAGGGACAGGTTCCTTATGTTCTTTAAGCCCCCCTGGTTTGTCAAGCAAGTGAAACCTCTTTCCCAGAAGTATCATAAGGGGGGTTACTATTGAGGAGATGATAAAGGAGAAAATAAGGGTCAATCCCATGAGATAAACTCAATACTATCTTCTGGAAAGAGGGAGGCGGCAAGTTTTTTTACCGCCTCCATATCCGTTTCTGTCTCAAAGATGGCAGTGTATCCCTGTTTTTCTTCCAGTTTCCCGATAAACCTTATCATATCAACCTTTACAACAAACCCTTTTTGTGTAAAGCCCTTTTTCTCAAGGTTTTTCAAAAATACCCTTGCCTTCCTTCTTTTCTTAAAGAAGGCCATAACAATCATACTGCATTCAGACCAAGTTCAAATGCTCTTTTGTTGATATCAACAAACTTGGGGGGCACCCTTTTTTCAATCACCCTGAACCAGGTATCTTTTTTGAATGGAAGGAATTTTGAAAGTGCCCCCAGCATAACAATGTTCATTGTCCTTATCGTTCCTGCTTCAAGAGCAAGGTCAAGTGCATGGACAATGTGGGCATTATTTACCATTTCCTTTATTTTCTCAATAACACCTTCAGGATAATCTGCAAGACCTGCAGCAACGGGAAGGGGGTCAAACCTGTAATCACTCACAACAGCAATCCCATCGGGTTTCAGGTAATCCACGTTTCTCAATGCCTCAAGTTTCTCAAGGGAAAAGAGAAAGTCTGCCATTCCAGGCCCTACTATAGGTGAATATACCTTTTCTCCAAACCTCACAGTTGATACCACCTCTCCTCCCCTCTGGGACATGCCGTGAACCTCGCTCTTTTTCACATCGAGCCCCTCCTCCATTGCAACCATACTCAGGACATCACTTGCAAGGATTATACCCTGTCCACCAACACCTGAAAGAAGAACAGTTTTCGTTTCCATTATTCCTCCTCTCTGACAATGGCATCAAAGGGACAAACCTGAGCGCAGAGTGTACAACCT
>QNDZ01000168.1 GCA_003646055.1 bacterium | reverse complement strand
TGCAACATAAACCTCTTCCTCCTCATACTTATCTATCAATCCATGTATATAAAGTGCTGTCTTGAATGATATATACGATGGGTCAACAGAAAAACAACCTATAACAAAGGGGTCTTCCTCCATTCCAGACAATACATACTTACCCTTTTCAACCTCAACAACTTCTCCACCCCTTTTAAGCCTGAGTACCACCTGTGCCGCATAGTTGGGGGTGATGTGGAACATAGAGGCAAAGTCCTCCACTGTGAAGAACTGCCTTCCCTTCTCCTTCAGATAACCCAGTATGTATTCCCTTGTGAGCCTTGCCTTCCTCATATTAAAAATTTATACACATCACACCATAAGTCAAGTTCAGGGAAGGAGCTAATATAGGGTTGACAAACTTGCTTAAACACATAAACTGGTGGAAAAAAGGAGGCTCTATGAAAAAGGTGTTCTTTGCACTTGTGATTTTGTTGTTGGTTGCTGGTTGTCAGTCTCAATTCATGACTGGCGGAAAGGTATACTATCAATCTGGCCAGTATGATAAGGCCATTGAGCAATTTAAAAAGGCCATTGAGGCTGAGCCAAACAACTATGCTGCATACTTATGGCTTGGTAAGGCCTATTCACAGAAAAAGATGTGGGAAGAGGCAGCAAAAATGTATGCAAAGGCAATGGAGATTAACAAGGAAAAGGCGCTTAAAGAGATGAAGAACGACCCCATGAAACCGAACCCATACTGGTACACATACGACCAGGCAGCAAGGCATTATATGAAGAAGAAAGAATTTCAGAAGGCATTTGATTACAATGAGAAGGCCCTTAAACTTGCAAATGACAAGGAGACAAAGTTCAATAGTTTGATAATGAAGGGTGCAATTCTCACCAACATGGGCAAGGCTGATGAGGCTGAGAAGTACTATGATGAAGCCATAAAGATAGACCCTGATAATCCAGAGCCATACAGGCTACTTGGCCATCAGTATTTAACAAATGAGGATTATGAAAATGCTGCAAAGTACTTTGAAATCGCAGCAGAAAAATCCCAAAACAATACCAATATCCTGTTGCTCCTTGCAGCCTCTTACCTTAATGCAAAGAAATTTGATAAGGCAATAGATACATACAAAAAGATACTTTCATCAGGGGTTGAGGATGGGCTTGTCTATCTCAACCTTGGGAATGCTTACAGAGAGGCTGGAAAAGAAAAAGAGGCAATTGAGCCATACTTAAAGGCACTCAAACTCCTGAAGGAGAAGAATGACAAAAATGTTGAAGTCGTGTACACAAACCTTGGTTATATCTATTATGACCTGAAGATGTATGATAAGTGCATTGAACTTCTTAGTGAGGCCATAAAGGTAAATCCCAACAATTGTAACTTCTATCTTCTTATATACAACTCCTATGTGGCCAAGAAGGATACAAAGAACGCAAAGATTTACATGAAGAAATACGAAAACTGTTCTGGAGAAAAGTAAAGTCAAGGGGGGCATATGCCCCCCTTTTTTAAGGAGATGAACCATGTTCTTTTTACCTGTCTCAATAATCCTCATAATTCTCTTTATCCTGCTCTTACCCTTTCTTCTATTCCTCTTACAACTTGGAATAATCAGCATTGCCTTTTCAAATCTGGGTCTCTCCACTGGCACAGGAATTCTCTTCTTTATCCTTTGCCTGATTGGAAGTGGTATAAATATCCCTGTTTATAGAAGATATGTTGAGGACAGCGGGGAATTCCCACCCTATGTGGCAAGGATGCTTGGATTCCCTGCTGGAATCTCTGAACAGATTATTGCCATAAATGTGGGAGGAGCCATACTCCCCGTGCTCCTGAGCCTTTACCTCCTGAGATTTGTCCCCTTCAACATATTCCTCATTTCCACATTGATTGTAACCGTTGTAACCTATGTGATTGCAAGGCCTGTAAAGGGCATTGGTATCACCATGCCTGCACTCATCCCACCAGTGGTGAGTGCCCTTGTGGCATTTTTCCTCTTCAGGGAAAATCCTGCTCCACTTGCATACTCAGCAGGTGTTATTGGAACACTGATTGGTGCAGACATCCTTCATCTTCATCACCTGCAGAGGATGGGAAGAGGGGTTATGAGCATTGGTGGTGCAGGGGTGTTTGATGGAATATTCCTTGTGGGAATAATCTCAGCCCTTCTCACATAATCCCATATAACAGGGGTTACAGAGCAATTTTGGGTTATCTTGACTCTGTGAAAAAACAGTGATAATATAATCAGGAAGAGAATAGGTAAAGGAGAGAAGATGCAGAAAGGTAAATTCTTTGCTGTGGCAATTGTAATAATTTTTGCTGGTTGCGCAGGGGGTTATTATCCTGACTTTATTTTTGAAGTTTCTCCAGAAGTTATAGGTACATATGATATACCCCCCTTCCCATGGGATATTTATGTTTCAGGAGAATATGTTTATGTGGCAAACTGCGTTCATGGTCTCAGGGTTATAGATGTTTCAAATCCATTCGCTCCTTACGAGGTAGCTTGTCTGAAAGATGGTTTTGTACCAATAAGAATAACTGTTGCTGGTAAATACGCATACATTGTTGATCTTTCTGGAGGATTAGATGTTATAGATATATCTGACCCTACCAACCCATCGTACTATGCCCCATTTTGCATTCCAGGTTTTACAATTGATGTTTATTGTAAAAATAAAAATGCCTATGTGATAGCAAACGGTGATTTTGACGATGATGGTCGGAGAGATGATGGAAGACTTTATATCTTAGACATTTCTAATTCTCAATATACCTTCATACTTGGTCAGTACGACTTCCCTGGTCGTGCATGGAGGGTCTGTGTTTCAGGAAAATATGCCTACGTTACCAATGAGAAAGAGGGACTCACCATCATAAATGTATCAAATCCTCACTATCCCAGAAAGGTGTCGAGTTTCCAGACAGATGGTGATGCTGGAAATATCTTTTTGCAGGGGGATTATGCCTATGTGATAAGCAGTTTTTCAAATCTTAATGTTATAGATATATCCAATCCTTCACAGCCTAAGAGAGTTGGACATCTTGATATGGAGGACACAGATTGTTTTATAACAGGCATCTACGTATCAGGAAACTACGCATTCCTCGCTGACACCAGTAAAGGCCTTGTTGTGATAGATATATCCACCCCAGTATTCCCCAGATATGTTACATCCCTTCCCCTATCTGGTCGTATTGAATGTGTTTTCTTCCAGAATAACATGGTGTATGTGGGTTCAACTCTGGATATGGACGGAGATGGATATGAAGACACTGGAAGGATTTATGTTATTGATATCTTCCAACCTGCCTTCTGAAGTAAACAACGGGATAAAAGGAGAGAATTTTAATGTTTCTAATTTTCATACTTGTATGTGATTACTGGTATCTGGGAGCAGGAACTTCAGAAGAGTTTGTGGTCTGGTCAGAGTGGAAAGGGCTTGGAACAAAGGCAGATTTATATCTTTTATTTCCAGAAAACTCTCTCCCTCTCAGGTTATCCCTTGAAGTGAATGGTGCAGGTATATTAAACTACAGGGAGATAATGACAATACATTCCTTCCATTTTAAGATTGCATTCACAAGAAGAAGTTCAAAATTAGAATATTATTATGGCTTGAGCATGGATGTGTTCAGGTTCAAGTTTCATGGGAAATCAACTGGTTTTCTGTATACATGGGGATTTTTTACGGATATTAACCTGTACACCTTTCAGATGGGAAACACACGTGAAGTCATATATGTTTCCTTCAGTAAATTCTTCCTTCTTAAGCATTACTTAAAACTGGGTATGGGTTTAAGGTGGTACTTTCCCCTGAGGGGATAGAAGGTACAGGCCTGCACACCTATTGACTTTAATATTTTTTATTCTAAAATCAAAAAAAGGAGGGACTATGTTCATCATTTCTTTTCTTTTTATGATGGGGATTACTGACATGCCATTCCCGTATCTATGGGAAATGACAGATGAACAGAAGAACAATGCAATTCTCAGGCTCTCTCTACCAGAAAAGGTATCAGAGGAGATTAAGACAGTTGCAAAACAGATTGAACACAACTGGAACACTGGAAACCATACGTATGCACTTAAACTCCTATCTGAACACTCTGAATTCAATAATGCAGGATATTCAATCCAGTGGAAATCCCCGATCAAATCCTCTATCCTGTGGGGGGATGATATTCTGATTTCACAGGAGGACAGTTTGTACACTGTTGACCTTGCCTATGACCCATACAGTGGCCATCTATTTTCAGTAATAGCAAACAGAAACAG
>QNDZ01000167.1 GCA_003646055.1 bacterium | reverse complement strand
TTTCCTGAGTTCACAAGCCTTTCAAGTTCCTCTGTTCCCTTTATTCCTCCAACAAAACTTATCCTTTTATCCTTTCTGGGATTCTCAATCCCTAAAATTGGCCTCAGGAGATTGTTCTGGAGGATTGCAACGTCAAGTGATTCAACAGGGTCGTCCTCAGGGTAAGTGCCTTTTTTTGCCTCAAGTAGATACCACTTCCCATGTATGTACATACCAAAGGTATGCTTCTTCTCTGGTTTTACAGGAATATCCATGGGCTCACAGAAGAATTTTTCCTTGATTTCTTCAATGAATTTCTCTGTTGTTCTTCCGTTAAGGTCCTTCACCACCCTGTTGTATGGGAGAATCTTCATCTGGTTGTGTGGGAATATCACAGTGAGGAAGAAGTTGTATTCCTCCTCACCAGTATGATCTGGGTTTTCCTCCTGCTTTATCTTCTTAACCCTTGTTGCTGCAGCAGACCTGTGGTGACCATCAGCAACATAAAGAGGATTTACATCAGAAAACAGATCAACAAAACCCCTTATGTGTTCTTCATTTTCAACAACCCAAACTGTATGTGCAACACCATCCTCAGAGGTAAAATCGTATTCTGGTTCACCTTTCATGATTTCAGCGACAAGCCTGTCAATCTCATCCCTTGCAATGTATGTAAGGAAAACAGGGCCAGTTTGCGCATTTAAGGTGAGGATGTGTTTTGTTCTGTCAATCTCCTTTTCTTCCCTTGTTTGCTCGTGTTTCTTTATAATATCCTTCTCGTAATCTTCAACAGAGGCACAGGCAACGAGCCCAATCTGTGTGTGGTCCTTCCAGATCTGTCTGTATATGTAGAATTGAGGTTTTTCATCCTGGAACATGTAATTGTTTTCAATGAATTTATCAAGGTTTTCACGACCCTTTTTATACACTCTTTCATCATACAAATCAATATCGGGTGGAAGGTCAATCTCAGGCTTTATCACATGCAGAAATGAGTAAGGATTGTTTTCGGCAAGTTTGAGTGCCTCGTCCCTATCAAGGACATCGTATGGAGGGCAGGCTATATCCTTAACAAGTTCCTTTTTTGGTCTTAATGCCCTGAATGGTTTAATCCTTGCCATCACCACCTCCTATCTTTTTCATTATCTCATCTATGTTTTCAACAGCATCATAGAACATCCTTTTACCCTTCAATGCATCAATAAAAAATTCATTTTCTTTATAGAACGGTACACCTATAACAAAAAATTTAACAGGTGTCAAGTTGAATCTGTATTTTATGAAAAATCTTGGATCTTCCTGCATTGTGAGGAGTAATGCCTTGGCAATCACAATAATATCCTCAAGTGAGTATTTCCCACCACACATCTCCTTGGGGCCTGTTATGTGTATTTCAGGGGGTTCTCTTGTGTATTCAAGCCCTATGTTGTCCATGAGAAGATACCTGTTTGTTGTGCCGAATCCGGGTATGAAGAAGTCCATGGTCGTTTTTGCATCAGGCTCTTTTAGAATTACAGAGATTTTTTTCTGAAGGAAGGCTGAGTAGGGATTGTCCACCTCTGTCTCCACAATCACAGCCTCAGGTTTTGGCTTCTCCTCAAAACTGAGTATGGTTCTTATGCCCCAGAAGGGAAGATAAATATAATTATTATCTGGAGATGGGAGGATTGGTTTTGCATAAATGGTTTTAATCGGTTTCCACTCACCCCTTTTTACAACATATGCCTTACCACACCCTGAACAGAAGTGAACATTGTCGTTCTTTGTTGATTTAATAGGGCTTCCACAATCAGGACACACAAGGGGAAGGAGTTCAATCTCCACTTTCACCTCCAAGGAAGAGTGGAATCATGGCAAGGAAAAGAATGAATGCAGCCAGTCTGCTGAATATGGATACCACTGATAGGGTGAGCACTGCTGGTGGAAGGATTTTTGTGAGTGGCAGATTTTTTCTTTTCTTCTTTTCCTGGAATTTTTTTATGAGAACCCTGTCATTAACTATATCATAGGAAAGGAATCCATCGGGGAAACGGGCAAAGGCAATGGGATAATAGATTATGATCATATGTGGAGAAACAGGTTCAAGGTGTGAATAGAACTCATCAAATTCTTTGTATTTATCCGTTATGTCATTTATGAGTTTGTCCAGCCCCATTTTCATGTAATATTCAATGGAGGATGGAAGGTCAAGAACACTCCCGAATCTGTGTATCTTTTCATCATCATAGGGAAGTAGTTTCAGACCGTTCAGTTCAATCCTTGATAATCCCATTGGCATGTTCTCAATGGGATAGATGATTGTTTCTCTCAACACATTCACACTCTTTTTAATCCTTTCCCTTCCCTCAATGATTGTTCTCGCCTTTTTAACCCTCCTTCCTGTTGCTGTATAGGTTTCCTCATAAACTGTTTTTCTCTTTCCCCCTTTGAAGGCATAGAACCAACCAAAAATCTCTGCGCGTACTTTTATTATGGGAACAAAGAATAAGTCAAGGTCTGAAAAATCCGTTTTTCCAGAAACAATACTTATCCTCTTTTTGTAATCCCTCAATTCAGGCTCAACATAGTATCGCTCTGCCCCGATCTTTGAGGAGAGAATAAATCCTGAACCACAGAAAGGGCAATCTACATTTTTCACCCCTTCCAGTACATTCAATGTTCCACCACAGGATGGACAGGATAGTCCTATAACATTACCCAAGTTTCCTCCTCAGGAGTGGAATGAATGATATACCCAGAGGGAGGACAATCCTCAACCAGGTTACAGGAATGGCGAGTGCGAGTATGCCTGCAACAAGATAGGTGATAAGAATATGAGAACTATTGGGAGACTTTTCTTCCACCACAGGTTCTTTCACCACCCTACCTGTTATACCATCAATGTATATCCTTTTCCCATTGTCTGTGTAAAATGGAGTATAGATAACCGAGGCATTTTCAGCCTTCTCAAGTTTTGCAAGTTCAAGAGCCTTTGTAAGACTGATTTCAGGGGCAGGGAAGTTTTCCGTGAGTGTAACCCTATCACCCTGTGGCTTGTGGTATTTGAAGGAGGGTGGTAATCCCATTTTACCCGGAATAAAAACAACATCTGAGTTGTTTTCAAGCCTGTAATAAGGTATGTATTCAAGTCTCAGGTCTCCAATTTTTCCATCAGGAAAGAACCCCCTGTAAATATCAAGTGCTGCTTCACGGGAGAGGTCGGGGATTATCCGTTCAAGTATCAGTGTGCCAGACTTCTCTGCAATTATTGGGGTTCCACAGTAGGGGCAGGTGAGAACCTTCTGGTCTGCCTCAATGGCTATCTCTGCATCACAGGAAGGGCATCTTATTTTCATGGGAGTTTATGACCACATTCTGGACAGAATTTTGCATCTGGGGGCACAGGCTTGCCACAGTTCGGGCAGAACCTTGCCTTTTTCTCTATCTTTTCTCCACAATTGGGGCAGAAGTTTGCACCTGGTGGAAGAGGGGAACCACATTTAGGGCATGTTTCACCTGTGGCAGTTCCTCCCTCTTTTCCCTTTTCTCCTCCTTTATTCATGCTTTCTTTGAGTATTCCTGGAATCATCATCCCTATTCCGATGCCTGCACCCATGCCAACTCCTGCACCAGCAGCACCACCCTCCTGTTTTGCTGCATCTCTCATTGCCTTTGCAGCCTGGAATTTTGTGAAGTCGTCAAGGTTGCCAACCGCTTTCATTCCAGCCCTCTCGTCAATCATCTTCTCCACTTCAGGTGGCGGTGTTATGGATTTTATATAAAAGTCAACCAGTTCAACCCCATACTTGTCAAAGTCTTCAAATACCCTTGATTTTGCACCTGTTGACAGTTCGTCATAGTTTCTTGGAAGGTCAAAAATGGATGTGTATGTTTCGCCGAGGAAATCTGTAAGCCTTGATATAATCACATTCTTAAAGAAGTTCTCAATCTCATCCCTCATGTATATGTTCTGTGTACCAACAATCTTATTCACAAAGAGTTGAGGGTCCTTAACCCTGTAACTGTATATCCCGTGAGCCCTTATCCTTATAATGTCAAGGTCTCTGTCCCTGAATGGGATTGGCTCAGATGTTCCCCATTTTGCATTGGGGAAAACCTTCATATTCACAAAGTAAACCTCTGCTCTGAATGGGCTCTTGCCATCAAAAGCAAGTCCAAGAAGGTTTTTCAATAGGGGGATGTTAAGGGTTGTGATGGTGTGTCTTCCTGGACCAAAGGTGTCAAGGGCCTTTCCGTCTCTGAAAAATACAGCGGTCTGATTTTCTCTAACAATCAACTGACTACCAACAGCAATGTCAGCA
>QNDZ01000166.1 GCA_003646055.1 bacterium | reverse complement strand
TGTGTTTGCCTTGATATCTGGTGGATAAACAGGTTTTGAAAACTTTATGTAAAGTGGAGTAATTCTCTTGAAGTGCAGTTGCATGGGTTCATGTGTTCCCCATATAAGCGTGGGAACAACAGGCGCTCCTGTTTTAAGGGAAAGGTATCCAACCCCTGGTTTTGCAGGCAGAAACTCCCCTGTTTTTGACCTTGTTCCCTCGGGGAAAAGAACCAGCGCCTTACCTTCTCTCAAAATCCGCAGCGAAATCTTTATAGCACCCACATCTATCCCCTCTGTATCAACAGGGAATGCATGCACCCTTAAAAGGAACTTTGCAGCAACAGGATTCACGAAAAGCCCCTTCTTTGCAAAATAAAAGACATCATTTCTGGGAATAACAGAGCCAACAAGCGGGGGGTCGTAATTCGACCTGTGATTGGGTGCAATGATAACAGGTCCTTTAAGTGGAATATTTTCTATACCATACCACTTCATATCAAAAAGATTCCTGAATGTATGCTTAATCAGTACCTTGCCAAATACATAAAGTGCCTCTGTCATTCCTTCAATCTCTCCTTTATCCTTTCAAGCACAAAATTCACCTCATCCTCTATGGTAAGGTTGGTGGTGTCAAGTTCAATGGCATCATCCGCCTTTTTAAGGGGGGAAATATCCCTGTTTGAGTCTGCAAAGTCCCTTCTCATAAGGTCATTCTTAATCTCTTCAAGGGAGATGTGAATGCCTTTTTTCTCAAGGTCCTTTTTTCTTCTCTCTGCACGGACATTTATATCAGCGTCCATGTATATCTTCAATTCAGCATCAGGAAAAACAACCGTGGTCATATCCCTGCCCTCACACACGAGTTCCCTGTCCTCTCCCACCTTCCTCTGGATGGCAACCAGTTTCTTCCTCACTGCAGGATTCTGGGATACAGGGGTCACTGCCTTATCCACATCAGGGGTTCTTAAATAGGCAGACACATCCTCACCATTCACACAGGTAATCTGACCATCTGGACCCGGTTTCACATCAATATCAATCTCCTGAACAACCTCAGCAACCTTTTCAAAGTCATTCGGATCAACACCCCTTCTCAATACCTCGTATGCAACAGCACGATACATTGCACCGGTATCAAGGAAAAACCAGCCCAGACGCTGTGCAACATTTCTGGCTGTTGTGCTCTTACCAGAGGCAGATGTTCCATCTATTGCAACAACAAATCTCATAGGGTGATTATGATAAAATCCTGAAAAATTTCAAGGGCAAAATTTTACACATCAAACACAACCCTTATAAGGAATCCTTCATCCGTTTCCTTTATAACCATCTGGTGATACGTGATTGCCTTAATCTCAAATTTTGGTTCATGCTTCTGTGGATTGAATAGTTCACCTCTGACGGTTGCATTAATGGTATTCCCTTCAACCTTTACATCCACATGCTTACCAACAAACCCTTCTGTGTCAAAAAGAAAAAGTGCCTCCTCAAGGAGATAGACCAGGGAATCCTGCAAGGTCTCCCCTTCTCCTTTAATCACCCTATCCATTCTTTCCTCAACATTATCAAGGGATACATTCAGGTCATAGAAGGCAAGCAGAAGCCTCTCAATGGCCTCTTCAAGTGTTTTACCCTTCACCTCAACCCCAATGTCTGCTGTATGCTCAAAAAGGGAATAATAATCACTGGAACACATGCCTCACCCACCTTGAGAACTCATAAAAAAACCTCTTCATTAAAAATCCTCCTGTTGCTGGAACACCTATTACTTCAACCCTTGAACAGTGGAATACTCTTCTTGCAAGATACCTTGTCCTTGGAACATGAGACCTGTCTGTGACAATCACTATATGAGCAGTATCACCAATAATCTTTCTGGTAAACAAAAGGTTTTCAAGGGTTGTTGTGGAACGATTCTCAAGGATAAATTTGTCCCCATTCCATTTCTCAGCCATGTACTCAGCCTCACCATTACCACCAGAAAAAATAATACAATCAAAATTAGAGGATAAAAAAATAGAGTCTGCGAGAGAGACCCGTTTATCCATCAAACTTTTATCCTTTGAACCGAGAACAACAAGAACAGAACGCATAAAAAAATGGCGGGGGTGGGATTTGAACCCACGACCTTTGGGTTATGAGCCCAACGAGCTACCACTGCTCCACCCCGCGTCATTAATATATATAAACACAGATTTAGAATTGTCAAGTCCTGAAGCACCTTATCATTTCTGGGATATTGATAAAACATGTTTTTCAAACTCAATAAAAATTATTGACACCCCATATTAAGGGATTAAAATCAAAAAAGGTCACTTATGTAAGAATCTGGAACGAATTATCTTTGAACTGTTAAAATTACTGATGGAATGCCTATTAATGGATCGTTACATTAATCTGGAGGTTTTTATGAGGTATCCTTTTATAATACTTGTTTTGCTCTCTATCTCTCTTAATCTTTCAGCAGGTAAATACGTGGTCACGTGGATGGATACCCTTGACAATTCAGGGGATGATGATGCTTATGCCATTGCTGTGGATCCAGATGGATATCTCTATGTTACAGGAATGTCCTATATCAATTCCAATTATTGGGCACTCACACTGAAGTATTCGCCATCAGGGAGTATTGTCTGGGCTGATACATTTGTATGTGGTGCCTTTGATGGCTTCATGGGGATCACAGTTGACGAAAGTGAATTTATCTATACGACTGGTTCTGCCTATATTGGTACAGATATTGATTGTATCACAGTTAAGTACGATTCCACCGGGACAATCATCTGGGTTGATACACTGGACCTTGGAGGTGATGAGTACGGTTATGGAATTGCAACTGACAAAACAGGTGATGTTTATGTAACTGGATACACCTTTGATGGGTCAAATTATGATTGTTTTACTGTGAGGTATGACTCTGACGGGAATACAGTATGGGTGGACACCATTGACAATGGTAGGGATGATACGTCACATGATATAGTTACTGATGGATTGGGGCATGTTTATATTACAGGCTCTTTATCCACAGGTTCAAATATCTATTTTTACACTGTGAAGTATGACACCTCTGGAGAACTGCTCTGGAGTGATTCACCAACATCTGCTGGCCAGGGTGTTGCATACGGCATAGCCATTGATGTAAACGGAAATGTGTATGTTACCGGGTATCTTTACCGGAGCGGTGAAAGTGATTACCTCACAATCAAGTATTCTCCCGATGGAAACATCCTCCATGTTGACACACTGGATAATGCCTCCACTGAAGAGGCAAAGGGTATATTTATAGATATGCAGGGTAACATCTATCTCACCGGTCGCACCTATATTCAGAACTGGGATTATCTAACTGTGAAGTATGACACCATGTGGAACATTGTATGGATGGACACAATTGATATGGGTTCTGATGATGAAGCCGAGGGAGTTGTGGTGGACCTGCTCGGTAATGTGTTTGTAACGGGTCGCTCATATATTGGTTCAAACAAGGATTATCTAACAGTAAAATATTCAAAATTTGTTGATGCTGGAATAATTTCCATCACCTCTCCTGATACAGGGTACACGGACAGCAGTTACACCCCTACCATTCTTGTGAAAAATAATTCGTATGAGGATACACTCAACATTGATATTGCCTGTTACGTTGACTCTGCTGGAATACACGTGTACACTGACCTGAAATCTGTATTCTCTCTTACACCAGGTGATAGCACGGGTATTGTTTTTGACCCATGGAACACCCCATCCCAGCCCAATGATTATACCCTGCGTTTCTCACTGCTGACAACCGACATGGACCCTGAAAATGATACCCTTTCAAAGCCATTGTATGTAAGGGAGGCCACAGGTATTTTTTATAATGATTCAAACTTTAAACTCCATCCACCATCCCTATGCAGACCAGGTAGTGTTATTACCTACTACATCAATAAAAAAGCACCCTATACACTCCTGATTATTGGAGTTGACGGAAGGTTGATAAAGAGAATAAAGGGAAATGGCAAAGGATCACACAGATTGATTTTACCAGAACTGCCCACAGGAATATATTTCATTAAATTGCTCCAGGCAGGCAATTCAATGGATGCAAGGTTTATACTTGTAAAACAATAACTATTTAACCAGTATATACTTCAAAAGGAACACCCCAAACAGGACCCACATAACAGGGTGAACCTCCATGTATTTTCCCCTGAATATCTTCACCAGGGGGTATGATATAAATCCCCATGCCATTCCATCAGATATACTATAAGTGAATGGGATTCCGACAATTACAAGGAATGCTGGGAGTGCTTCTTCAAGTTTAT
>QNDZ01000165.1 GCA_003646055.1 bacterium | reverse complement strand
GCTGCACCCTTCCTTAAATTATCACCAATAACCCACATGCTTAAAATATTTCTTCCCCTGTGAAGCCTCAATCTTGATACAAAGACCTCGTCCCTTCCAGCAACCTGAATGGGTGTGAGGGGTTCTTCAGAATATACAACCCCTTCAGCATCTTTGAGCAGACTTTTTACTTCTTCCATATCCATCTGTCCTTCGGTTTCAACTGTGATTGCCTCTGAGTGAGCATACCTCACAGGTACGCGGATACATGTTGGATAGATTTCAATGTTTTCATCCTCCAGAATTTTGTGGGTTTCGTTTATCATCTTCATCTCTTCCTTTGTATACCCATTCTCCCTTATTTCACCTATAACAGGAATAAGGTTTTCTTTTATTGGGCTGGAAAAGTATTCAGGTTCCTCCCTTTCAAGGTCAAGGAGTGCCTCCCTTCCGGCACCAGAAACAGACTGATATGTTGCAACAAATATTTTCTTTATCCTGTAATTCCTGTGGATTGGAGCCAGGGGGAGAAGCATAATAATTGTTGAACAGTTAGGGTTGGCAATGATGCCTTTATGCTCATGAATCCTCTCCAAATTTATTTCGGGGATAATAAGGGGAACATCCTTGTCCATTCTGAATGCACTTGAATTGTCAACAACAACACATCCCTTCTGTGCAAACAGGGGTGCATATCTTTTTGATACCCGCTCTCCTGCAGAGAACAGGGCAAAATCACAATCAGGGATTTTGTCACCAAGTGGAAGCACTGGATAATCCTTCCCATAAATCCTTAATGTTTCAACCTGTTTTCCCGTTGAATAGAGTAGATAGTCTGAGAACTCCAGATTCCTCTCCTGAATAACCTCAATGGCTGTTTTCCCTACAAGACCTGTTGCACCAACAATTGCAAGTTTCATTGTGTATAAATCTCAAAGAGCCTTTTTATCATAAACTCGTATCCGCTGTCCATTTCGACCCCTCTTCTTTTCATCACCTTCCGTGCAGTTTCAATTGCCTTATCAACCCTGTAAACATCCATTTTCTCACCAACCCATGCGAATGGAGGAATGAACTTTGGTGGGAACTCCCTTGTGAAGATGTTTGAGAATGGACCTGCAAGTGTGCCTGTATTAAATGAGGTATTTATTGCAGATTTTGAATGGTCTCCCATGAGGAGCCCTAAGAACATAAGACCTGTGTTTATCTCCTCATCAAATATCTTTATCCTGATGTTTGAGTAGTTGTTCTTCAGGTCAGAGTTTGTTGTGCCTGCACCAAGATTAACCCATTCCCCTATGTATGAATGACCAAGAAAGCCATGGTGTTGCTTGTTTGAATATCCATGGATGATTGTGTGTTCAATCTCTCCAGCAACCTTTGTCCAGTTTCCAAGGTAAACCCCGCCTTCAATCCTTGTTCCTGCCTTGATAAGGCAGTTTTCTCCTATGAATGCAGGACCATCTATGTAGGTGTATGGTTCAATCTTTGTGCCCTTCCCAATGAAAACAGGGCCGTTTTCAGCGTTCACAGTGATTTCTCCAGAGATTTTTGCTTCCCTGTGAATCTGAATTTGTCTTCCAATGGCCTTTACAACATTCGGGTAATCATCCTTTACCTCCATCTGAATAAGGTCTTTTTTAAGGTTATCAGGGAACTCCTCAATGATTTCGTGAAGGTATGAATAAAAGGGTATATCCCTGTCAATCCTCTTCACATTTTCAGGTATTTCAGGTGTTTCTGAGGCAAAACATACTGGCCTTCCTTTTGAGTATATAACCTCTCCAGGCTTTAATTCTGGTATGGAGGAAGGGTCTTTCACCATGGGGTCAACAAAGAGTTTTAATCCTTCAGGAAGGGTGTCAGAACTTATGTAATCCCTTTTTGAGAAGACAAACACCTGGCCAAAGTATTTCCTGAATCTCTCATACTGGGAGAAGACACCGGTTTTTATTTCCCACAGTCCACGTGTTAACGAGATGGGGTAGAACCTTTTTATATCCTGAATCTCAATCAGTACCACCTTCATGAAAAAAGGATAAGAGTAAAATCCATATGTGTCAAGTGAATAAGCCTGAGCTTTAAAATTAACTGCAATACTATGATTACGTTCATTTTTAATACTGAACGGAAATGGACTTGACACATTTGTTTTTTTTTTATTACAGTTAAATGATGATAAAAACAAAAAGGCTATAAGGTGTTAAATGGTAAGGGAGAGAATGATACCAATTGTAAATACTCCTATGTACATTTCAACAATAAAGAGCCAACTGACTCGTCTTTTAGAGGCCGATAAAAGAGGAATAGAAGCAAATATAAGGGACATCCATAGATCAGTATATGCTAACATTCCATCTATACTTCATGTTGGGGAGTTTATCTGGGCAGATTATTAGAAAGAACATATGTGAAAAAGTGCTTTTGTCTATTTAGGGAGGAACTATATGTCTAAACTTATAGAAATATTTAGAGAAAGACACAAAAACGTGTCTTCCAGCAAGCTAGTAGACGAATACTATGTTTTACTTAGGAGGATACAAGAATGCAAAAAAGCAAAAAATTTCAAAAAGATGCTAAGGTATTGTCAAAAAAGTATCTCGCTTCTTGAGCCATTAATTGAACAAACAAAAAAGGAATTTGGTGTATTTGATATAAGAAGTATTCCTGCGATAGAAATTGGATCTATCTTTTGGGCTATTTATGGAGACGAAGCACAGTTACTTAATCTTAAAGAAATAATTGAATTTTTCCCTGAGCTGGAACCTTGGAAAAAAACTATTGAGAAAGCCTTCTTAATGAAAGATCTTGCTCAAAGGATATATCAATATGTGAAAGATAATGAAGGGTGTTTGCAGAAGGAACTTAAAAAAGCTCTTGGGGTTAATGAAGGAAGACTGATTTCGAATGTTGTTTACTACATGGAATTGGTGGGAAAGTTGGAAAGAAAAAAGATGGGTAATACATATGCCCTGTTTTGCAAAATTCCTCCTATTGACGGATCAAACACGGCTTTATCTAACTAACAATGAATAAAAAGGATAACAAGAATTTTCCCCAAATTTCATATGGCAAATTTTTTATTTGCAAAACTCTATACGCCATTTCGGCTTGGGGAATAATGAAAAGGAGGGGAAACTATGATCTCTTACAAAAATATTGAGCTGCAAAAATCAGATAATGGGCAAAAGGGCAGAGCAAAATACATCATCAATGGAAGTGAATATTTTGCGGAAGAAGCAGCTATAAGTCATTATACCAGTTTGGGGTACCATGCATTATGGACAGAAAATACATATTGGTGGACACTCATGGGCTTATTCTTTTGGGATGTTATATTTGCGAAAACAAAGGGGGCAGTAATCGTTATTAGAGATGGGGTTCAAATAACTCTAGATCCACAGGATGAAAAATTTGAATATCTCTTTAAGCAAACAATTCAAGTGAATGGGATACCAGCTGACTTTTTTACAATGGAATTCTATGAAAGAAGAAAAAACTTAATAAAGAACAAAATTCAGGAACTTTTACATAGTAATCTTGAACAAAAGCTTAAAGAGTCTTACAAACAGAATTATGGCAAAAAATGTAGGATAATAGAGAATTGGGACAAATACGACGTTAATACATTGCTGATTTCAATACAAAGATTAGATAAGGTAAAATTTATAAAGATACTGGAAAGAATTATTTCAAACTTCAAAGACAATAGAGCAGGCCTACCCGATCTTATAGTATATAATGATAAGGATTTATTTTTTTCAGAGGTAAAAAGCGAGAAAGATAAAATATCAGAAGAACAAAAAGAATGGCATGATTTCCTATCAACAACATTGGGGCTTAAAGTAGAAATATTTCTTATCAACCATACCGAGACTCAGATTAAACGCATAAAATCACTTTATATGCCCAATGCTAAAGAGGTAACAATTACTGTTGGATACTCCTCATCGAAAAAAAGGGAAGAAGCAATAAGATTTCTTCAAGAGCAAGAATCATATTTTACAAAAGGCGAAGGAAAAGAACAGATACATGGAGCAAAGTTCAATATAAATGAAGATGATATAGAAAAACTTTTTACAATTCTTAATCTAACAAGTGGGTGGAAAACTCAGCAAATAGAAATTGATGGGAAAATTATCAAGTCTACTGAATTAAGAAATTCATTATGGTGTTTTCGTGAGAAAGTTAAACAAAATGCTTCCTCGGATTACTGCAAAAGACTGGAATATGATAATAAACCAAATAAATTTGGATGTAGATATTTTTACTTTCATGAAATGGAGGATGATGAATGGATAGAGTATGGCTATATAG
>QNDZ01000164.1 GCA_003646055.1 bacterium | reverse complement strand
TTGGTATAATAAGAGAGGTGGGTGGTTTTGTGGAGAAGGTGGATGTACTGGATGTTTACACGGGTAAAGGGATACCTGAGGGTTGCAGGAGCATAACATACAGGATTCACTTCAGGTATCCAGAAAGAACCTTAAGGGCAGAAGAGGTGGAGGAAAAGATAGAGAGGATTCTTGATAAATTGAAAGAAATTGATGTTGTTTTGAGGCAATAATGTTTGATATAGAGGAGATGGTTTCAAGGATTGAAAAACTTAAAGAGAAGATCAGGAAACTGAAAGAGGAGAATAGGGCCCTGAATGAGGAGGTTGAGAGGTTAAAGGATGTGAAGAAGAGGGCCCTGGAGAAGGTTGAGGGAATGATAGAGAAGATAAACCAACAGCAGGGGTAGCATGGGAAAACAGATAACTGTAGAAATCTTTGGAAATAAATATACTCTTGATACAGATAGGGATATAAATGAGGCAACAAGAATAGCAGGATATGTTGATGCCAAAATGAGAGAGATGAGGGAGAAGTTTCCATATACCTCCCCCATATCCCTGGCTATTCTGGCTGCGCTCAACATTGCAGATGACCTTTATACCCTTCAAAAAAAGATAGAAGAACTGGAAGAAATGCTCTAAATCTCCCATGCTACCCCTCTTGAAGAGAAAGAGGGGTGAATCATGACTGCTACTGTTTCCATAATCACAGGAATACTTGCCCTTGCAATAGGGTTTTATGCTGCCTACTTTTTCCTCTCAAGAAAATCAACAAAGGCACGCACAAAGGCTGACCAGATTGTTGAGGATGCGAGGAAGCAGGCAGAGGAAATTTTGAGAAAGGCGCAGGAGGAGAGTGCCAGACTCAGAATGCAGATGCTATCAGACATAGAAACAGAGAGGAAGAACAGGATAAAAGAGGTGGAGTATCAGGAGAAGAGGCTTGCAGAGAAAGAGCAGCTGATAGATAGAAGGGCGGATGTGGTAGCGAGGAAAGAGCAGGAACTGATGAAGAGGGAGAAGAACCTTGAGCACAGAGAAGAGGCAGTTAAGGCAAAGGAGGAGAGATACACAAAACTTCTTGAAGAGGAGAATATAAGGCTTGAGAGGATATCAGGTCTTACCAGGGAAGAGGCGAGGCAGATTCTACTTGATAATGTTAAGGAACAGGTGAAGCACGAGGCGGCAAGGATTGCAAGGGAGATTAAACAGAAGGCAAAGGAGGAGGCAGAAAGGGAGGCAAAGGAGATTATTGCCTATGCAATCCAGAGATGTGCAACAGACCACATTGCAGAGACCACAATAAGTGTGGTTCCACTTCCTAATGATGATATGAAGGGAAGGATAATCGGAAGGGAAGGAAGGAATATAAGAACCTTTGAAAATATAACAGGGGTTGAGGTTATAATTGACGATACACCGGAGGCGGTAACACTTTCATCCTTTGACCCTGTAAGAAGAGAAATGGCAAGGATGGCACTTGAGGAACTCGTGCAGGACGGGAGAATTCATCCTGCAAGGATTGAAGAGGTTGTTGCAAAGGCTGAAAAGGAGATTAATGAATTGATTAAGAAAACAGGGGAGGAGACCGTTCTTGAACTGGGCCTTCCAGGCCTCCATCCTGAACTCAAGAAACTTGTTGGTAAACTCAGATTCAGGACAAGTTATGGCCAGAATGTTCTCCAGCACTCCAAAGAGGTGGCGTATCTCGCAGGGATAATGGCGGGTGAACTTGGGC
Organism: bacterium; assembly: GCA_003646055.1. GTDB lineage: Bacteria > Hydrothermota > UBA3072 > UBA3072 > B12-G15 > B12-G15. Next base: position 2,618 of record QNDZ01000164.1, on the reverse strand, counting down.
TTGACCCACAGATTGCGAAGAGGGCTGGACTTCTCCATGATATTGGGAAGGCAGTTCCGCAGGAGTATGAAGGGACACATGCCTCAATAGGTGCTGAACTTGCCCAGAGGTATGGAGAAGACCCTATTATTGTGAATGCTATTGAGGCTCACCATGAAGATGTTGATCCAATATCACCCTATGCAGTGATTGTTCAGGCAGCAGATGCAATATCAGGTTCAAGACCTGGTGCAAGAAGGGAGACACTTGAGGCGTACATAAAGAGGCTGGAGAAACTGGAAGAGATTGCAAAACAGTATGATGGTGTGGGGAAGGTGTTCGCAATGCAGGCTGGAAGAGAGATAAGGATAATAGTTGAACCTGATAAGGTGGATGATGAGCATACAGAGGATCTTGCAGAAGATATAGCAAGGCAGATAGAGAAAGAGGTGAAGTATCCAGGCCAGATAAAGGTTACTGTTATAAGGGAAACCAGGGCTGTTGAGTACGCAAAATAAGGCTGTTGTTCTGTTTATTGGTGACATAGTTGGTAAACCGGGCAGGAGAATACTTGCTGAAAATCTTGAAAACTGGCGTGAGGAGTGGAATGTTGATTTTGTTATAGTGAACGGCGAGAATGCAGCAGGTGGTTTTGGGCTTACTGTAAATGCTGTTAAGAAGTTCAGAAGATACGGGGTTGACCTGATTACATCTGGTAATCACATCCTTGATAGAAAGGACGAAATCCCTGCTGTTCTACAGGAAGATATAGTTCTCAGACCTGAAAATTATGTTGATATACCTGGAAAGGGTGTGTGGAGTGGAGAGATTGCAGGGGTTTCAGCCCTGGTCTTCAATCTTGAGGGCTTAATCTTCATGGAGGAAGAACCCAAAAGGGTGAATCCCTTCAAAAAGGCACTGGAGATTGTTGAAAATTCCAGCGAGGTTATAAAAATACTTGATTTCCATGCCGAGACAACCGCTGAGAAGATAGCAATGGGATGGCTCCTGAATGGCAGAGTCTCTGCTGTTCTGGGAACACATACACATGTGCAGACCGCTGATGAAAGGATTCTACCTGGAGGGACACTCTACATAACAGATGTTGGAATGACAGGCCCCTTTGATTCAGTCATTGGAATGGATAAAGAAGGTATTATAAGGAGGTTCATTACAGGTGAAAGCGAAAGGATGAAGATTGCAGAGGATGACATAAGGATGAACGCCGTACTCCTTGAGATAGATAAAGACACAGGTAAAGGGATCTCAATAAGGAGGATAGAGATTGGGTTTGATTCTTAAAGGCAAACCAGTCAGGGAAAAGATACTGGAGGAATTGAAAAGCAGGGAGGAGAGGGTTCTGGGTGTTTTAAGGTGTGGAAGAGACCCTGGAGCGGACTGGTATTTGAAAGGAATTGAAAAAGCAGCGGAAAAAACAGGTGATAATATTATTCCTGTTTCAATGAAAAGTGATGGTGATATTGTTGATGCGATTGAACAGATTGATAATTTGAAGAGAATGGTTCATGGCATACTTCTTCTCAAACCATTCCCTGAGAATATTGACATGGACAGGATGATAAGGGAGGTTGGACCAGACAAGGATGTTGAGGGAATACACCCTGAAAATCTTGGGAGGCTCCTCCTTGGAAACCCCACTTCCATTCCCACAACCCCAGGTGCTGTACTTGAAATGTTGAAGTTTTATCAGATAGAGACAGAAGGAAAACACTGTGTCATTGTGGGCAGGAGTGAGGTTGTTGGCAAGCCCCTAGCGCTCCTTCTCCTCCTGAAAAATGTCTGGGATGCAACTGTTACAGTGTGCCATTCAAGGACAGAGAACCTTGAAGAGATAACAAGGAGTGCTGATATACTCATTGTTTCCATAGGCAGACCGGGGTTTATAAAAAGGAGGCATGTGAGGGAAGGAGCAGTTGTGATAGATGTGGGAATAAATGAGGCAGAGAATGGAATTGTTGGTGATGTTGACTTTGATGATGTAAAGGACATAACAGGTGCCATCACCCCTGTTCCTGGTGGGGTTGGTTCAATCACCTCTGCACTCATACTGAAGAATCTTCATTCATTATGAAAGTTCTCACTGTTTCTGAACTTGCAAAAAACATCAATTATTTCCTTGAGAATCTTGGAGAGGTATGGGTTGAAGGAGAGACATCAAATGTAAGATATTCATCCCTTGGGCACATATATTTTACATTAAAGGATGAAGATGCACAGATAGAGTGTGTTGTATTCAGGGGGAGGCGAAGCAGAATCCAGTTCAGGATTGAGGAGGGGAAGAAGTATCGTTTGAGGGGTTCTGTTGAATTCTGGGCAAAAGGTGGGAGATTGAGCATTATCGTTGAGGAGATGCTTCCATATGGTATTGGTGAACTGGCATTAAAATTTGAACTTTTGAAGAAGAAACTGGATAAGGAAGGACTATTTGATCCTGCACACAAAAAACCCCTACCAAAGTATCCCCTTGTTATAGGCATAGTTACCTCAAGGGAGGGTGCAGCACTAAGGGATATGGTGAGAAATTTGAGGAACAGGTTTCCCCCTGTGAGAATTATCTTAAGACCCTCACTTGTTCAGGGCGAGAATGCAGCAGAGGATATTGCAAAGGGTATTGAGGA
>QNDZ01000163.1 GCA_003646055.1 bacterium | reverse complement strand
GGGTAACTACAATGCACTATCCCAGAAGATTATGGCATCAATCCTTGCCAGGAAGACCCCGACCATTGCACAGGTTTATGAATCATGGACAACAAGCCTTGCCCGTTCAGGTGCAATCCAGCCAATTGAGGATTTTGTAAAAAAAGATTCTGCCTTCAAAAATCAGTTGGAGGATTTCTTCCCCGTGTTCATCAGGGACAACACCTATGATTCTGTTCTCTACACCCTTCCCTTCAACAAGAGTGTTACAGCATACTTCTACAATGTTGATATGTTCAAGAAGAAGGGGATTGATAGATTCCCTGAAACATATACTGAACTGATTGAGGTATCCAGAAAACTCACCTCTGGTGACACCCTTGCAACTGCATTCAGCGTAACAGTGGGGATGTTTGAGCAGTTGCTCTATGCATTTGGTGGAAGACTCCTTGATGAGAATAGGAACCCTGTTTTTGATTCAGAGGCAGGGATTAAGGCACTGAAGTATCTTCAGGATATGTTGTACAAATATCACGTTGCCCACCTCACAACAGGTTATCAGCATCAGGACGAGTTTCTTGCTGGCAGGGTTGCCTATGTGATGGGAACATCAGTATCATATGCATTCATTATGAGGCAGAAGCCCACATTCACACTTGGCATGGCACCAATGCCCCATGAGGTGAGGAAGGTCTGCTTTATCATGGGAACAAACATCGCAATATTCAGGAGGGCAAGAGAGAAAGAAAAAAGGGCCGCATGGACATTCATAAAGTGGTTCACATCACCAGAGATACAGGCAAGGTGGGCACTTGCAACTGGGTATGTTCCTGTGAGAAGGTCGGCTGTAAACCTGCCTGAGGTTCAGAAAAGATTCAAAGAGGTTCCAGGGCTTGAGGATGTATGGGCACAACTTGATTATGCAATAACCGAACCTGTGCTTCCAGGCTGGTATATTGGCAGGAAACTACTTTCGCAACTCTCCCTTGAACCAGCACTCAGGGGCGGGATGGATGTTGAAGAGGTATTGAGAAGGGGAAAACTTGAAGTAGCCAGAGCCCTGAAACAGGATTAGAAACCTATTTCAATTGATACACCTTTGGGGGTTAAGTAACCAATCGCAGGAATGATTTTATAATGTTTCAGTTCGCCTATTGTTTCATTCAGTTTTTCCAGTTCTTTTATTTTTCTGGCACTAATTTTTTGCCTGTTTCGCTTAATCTCAAAAGCGATAGCAATCTTTTCTAATGAATTTATTAATAATAAATCAACCTCAATCCGTCCTTTTCTGTCCCAATAGCCCCCTGCCTTATCAAAATTAAAATCCACAGTGCTTTCCTCTATTATTTTTTTAAACACGAGATTTTCCAGTTTTTTCCCTTCAAAGGATGGGAGCTCCTTCCAGAGAAGGTTGAATGCCTTTTCTTTTCTACCAATTTCTCTATAAAAAGAATACTTCTCCACAAGGCTGAACCAAAAATCAAGAAAATTGTCTTTAATATAATACCGGGCAAGTTTACTTTGTGGTTTTTTTAAAACGGGAATTCTTTTCTCAATGAGTTTAAATGTTTTTTCAAGTGAAGATATATATCCACCAAGTTCTTTTATACCTGTAAATTGCGAAATTTCACTTCTGGTCCTTTTCCCCTTTGCAATAGCAGAGAGAATAGAAAAATACACACTATACTCCTTACCCATTTCTCCTTTAAGTAGATTTTCACCTTCTTCCCAGAAAAGGTCCCTCTCCACTATTATAGATTTTAATTTTTCTTTGAAAGACTTACCTTTAACCTCCATCAATTCTTCAATATAATACGGAATACCACCAGTAATAGAAAACAGATGGAGAAGATTCTCACCAGAAAAGATACCATAGTCCTGCAGTACATTTTCAAGAGAATATACAGGAAGTGGTTTTAATTCCATTATTTCAGAAGCCCTTCCAAAAAGTGGCTCTTTTTTGTCCTGGAATATTTTTTCCATAAGTGAGAAAACAGAGCCGGTGAAAATTAGGAGCACTTTGCTTTTTTCTTTTTTTGTATCAAAAACCTTCTGGATTTCACCAAAAGCAGAGGGTTTTGAGAAATACAGATTTTGAATTTCATCAAAGATAACTACAATCCTTTTATTCTTACCTGTATCTAAAATATAATTCATCATCTCCTCAACACTCCTGAACCATCCCTGAAATCCCAGATATTCCCTTAGAATTTCACTCCATTCCTTAATAAGCTCAATGTAACTCTTCTTTTTCGTAAATAGGTATAATGCATCTTCTCCAAAAAGTTCTAACAGCAACCTCGTTTTACCGATTCTCCTCCTGCCTGTTAATACAACAATCCTTGCCCTATCTGTTTTTCTGGCAAAGCTAATTATGGTTTTCTTTTCCTTCTCTCTATCATAAAATCTCAATAGTAACCTCCATTACGGTAATATATATTACTATAATAATGAATTTTGTCAAGGAGTGTATTCTGGAAACTAAAACACCCAGCCCGGACCTTGACAATATGACATTTTTCTAAAATGCATTCCCTTCAAAACTTATATATATGCTTGAGGAACTTCAGCCTGAATTTCAGATTTGTCTTCCAGTCCAGGGTTGGATTCCTCCAGTGGAGAAAATTTTCCGCATCCTCAAGTATCACCTTCTTTCTGTATTCATCAAACTTCATGAACAACTTAATTACCCTCTTCATCTCTTCATCTGTCAATTCATTGTCATTCTCAAGGTCTATGAGTAAAGGCACAACATCAGGGTCATACAATTCTGCAAACCTTTTCAGGGGAAGATAAAGAGGAAATATCCCCTTCCTCATGAACTCCTTCACCTCTGACTTTGTGAAGGCTTCAAACAAACAATTCCTTGTGCCTGGATGGTCAATTGGGTAAAGGAATGTTGCATGGTGGGCAAACTTTAAGTCCAGGTATTTGTGGGAGGTTGCGAGTCTGTATAGTTTTTCTAAGTGATAAACAACACCTATCAGGATTAAAACAATACCCAGAATCAATTTAAACACCATACAAACACCTCCTTAAAAACAGATTAACTTTCAAATATCCTGAACCAGAAAATCCATACCTGACACCATCTTAAAAATCCTTCATTACTTTCTGTAATAAATATAAATAAATTTTACTATTTGTCAACACAAATTAGAGCAATAACCCATGAAAGGGTTGTGAAGGAAGGTGTATGAAGGCGTTTTCAACTTGACTTTTTTTATTTTTCTGGTATGTTCCAGAAGATAAAAGGTGGAGTTTAATAATATAATGAAACCGGAAGTAAAGGCCTATCTTCATCCCAATCCACCCTTAGACGGTGGAACCATAACAAACCTCTGGGGTAATACTTATGAATTGAAGAATAGACCCTTTTTAGAGGTTGAACTTTTCAACTTCGCTCCAGGAAAATATGCAATAGAGGTTCTCCATCCCGTTAAAATTAAGAAAAATGTTGATATTGATTCTCGAAGTGCTATTGTTTATCTTTATCACGATGAATTTGTTAACCATAAATTATCAGAAGTTGATATACTTATCTCAGGAGAAGAATATGAAGGCAGATTTACATTACCCTTAACTGTCCATAAAATTTCTGGAAGGGTTAAGGATTTTGAGGGGAATCCATTCCCTTCTTATCTCTGGGCAACCAAAGAAGAAGACATAGGTTTCAAATCAATTATAAAGACAGACCGGGATGGGAAGTTTGTTTTCTATTATCCAGAAGGGAAAAAACTGAGATTGTTTGTGGATGACAAGAGTTATTCAAAGACAACTTTTGAATGCTGGGTTATTGCGAACACAGTGAAGAGTGATCTGGAAATAAATCCAAGGGTCGGGAATTTTGAACTGTATGATTTACAGGTATGGTTCACAGTTGGTTTATGCTTTGCCTTTTTTATTCCAGCCTCTTTACCTTTATCCATGCGTGAAAAGGAATCTGGATGGAAACAGCATTATCCCCCGATACTTACAAAGGAAGACAGAATAACTATCTTTATAAACAATAAAAAAGCGGAGATAAGAGAAATCACAGAAATTCCAGTTGATAGAAAAGATTATTATCCTTCTTATGTGGTGGTGGCGAAACCTGAACAAGAAAAATTAACCTTCCCAACGATTGTAAAAGTTGAAGTGAATTCTCCAGATAAAGGGAGAGGCGAAGCATGGTATGTGCTATATAGATAAAATCCAACCTGTGCTTAAACATCAAAAAATAATCCTTAAAAGGATGTTATCTTTTAATGCCTGACACCGGTCCTACAAAGTTTCCATTCAATCTGATAACTTTCATATCCGTTTGGTAATATTTTTATTCTCTTTTTAATCTCTTCTTTCATCGGGCAACCTTGCCTTTAATTTCCATATAGTTATGAGTTTTGAATTTAAAGTATTTACG
>QNDZ01000162.1 GCA_003646055.1 bacterium | reverse complement strand
GTCTGGAGTGCACGAATATCCTTCAACTGGGGGATGTAGTCCATGATTGACTGAACTTTGTAATCATCCCCTATTTTTTGCTTAAGCATGTTAACCATTTCAGATGGCTCAATATCTCTTCTCAATGAAAGCGATATTTCACTCACCCCCTCCACACCCAGGAACTCCTTCAACACATCAATGGGTATATAAACAGTTCTCTTTTCAAAAGTTGCAAGAGGGGCTTTGAAAAATCCGCTAACTTCAAGGTCAATCAGATTAAATGTTCCAAAGGCTGTCATTCCATACAGGAAGATAATGTCCCCCCTTTTTATACCTATTTCCTCTGCAAGTCTTCTTCCTATCAGGATTTTGTACTCATACCTGTCGGGCAGAGGCAAACCTGCTGAATTAATTATAGGATTTTTTTCTCTTGTAAAATCCACACCCTGAACAAGAACAGGGAGTTGTTTACCCTTGAAAGAAAAAAGACACCCCGTTTTCAGATAGATAGAAACCTTCCTTATTCCTCTAATTGTTTCTATTCTTTTTATAACATTTTCAGGTTCTTCAATCAATTTATTCAACTGGTTTGTTTCTCCTTCATTGTATTCTTTTCTGGTTATAATCACCTGACCTATACCCATACTTGAATAATTCTCCACAATATCAATCCATTCACCAAGCATCAGGCTTTCAAAAACCACCATGCAAAAAATGGCAATAGCAACCGTTGAAATGTTTATCAGGCTTCTTCTAATATTTCTTCTTATATTCTTGATTCCCATTTGAAATCTCATATCTCCTCCCTCAGCGCCTTTACAGGTGGCATCCTTGCAATCAGAACTGCTGGGTATATGCTCCATATAATTGCCCAAACAAAAAGGAATATAACATCAACAATCCACCTTAGTGGGTTTATGGCTGGATACAATACAGGCGGGATATACTGAGTCATCTCTGCAACAGATTCATAGTGAAACCCAACCTGCATCAATTTTCTGGTGATAATATAAGAAAAGAAAGTTCCTGCCAGACACGAAAAGAATGTGATAATAACAACCTCTGTAAGGATGAGAAAAATAATGAATCTCCTTGAGGAACCAATTGCCCTTATTGTACCCAGGTCTTTCTTCCTCTCCATTACACTTGATAGGACTGAATTCATAATAATACCTGATGTCAAAAGCAGTACAATGAAGGAGAACAGATACATTTTTATATCACTTATCCTGAAAAGGGACTCAAGATTCTTCAGTCTCTCATTCCAGGGAGTTATGTTTAAATCAGGGAACATGCCTGAAAGAAGTTTTGAAAGGCTATCCGCCTTTTCATATTGATTAAAATTTACCCGTATCTGTTTCACCTCTCCAGTATCCCATAGAAGGAACTCCTCCATCTTATCGATTGGAATGCATAGATCAACCCCACCAGTAAACAATCCATTGGTCAATACACTTTCTATTTTAACCTCCTTTATACTTAAACCACCTGCCCTGTTGGTACTGAGTATTACAATGGTATCCCCAGCATCTGCTTTGAGTTTTTTTGCAAGTTTAGTGGAAATTAAACTTTCCCTCCTTGTTCCAATAACAAGGGTGTTCACAGAGAAGGTGTCATTCACAACAATGGCAGGAGCAACTATTTCAGGAATCACACGGGCATCAGGAATCACACTTTTTATTCTCCTCTCAACTTCGTCAAAATTCTTTATTCCCTCCTGGATAAGGTCAAATGGATCATTCCCCTTTCTTTCTATAAGAATCATACCCGCACTTTCAAGCATCAAGATTTTTGATTGTCTCTTGAATCCTTCACTTATGGAATCACTCACCTGGAGCGCAACAATGGAAACTATCAGGCAGATAAATATCACAAGACTTCTTCTTAAATATTTAAAAATATTACGAATTGCTGTTTTGAACAACATCACTCCCCACCTTTCCATCCAGGAGTTCTATCTTTCTTCTCGCTACTTCAATAATTCTCGCGTCGTGTGTTGAGAATACGAATGTTACACCCTGTTCCCTGTTCATTTCCTTCATGAGTTTTATAATTGAAAGACCTGTTTCTGAATCAAGATTTGCTGTGGGCTCATCTGCAAGGATTATGTCAGGCATTCCCGCAATGGCCCTTGCAATGGCAACCCTCTGCCTTTCTCCACCCGAAAGTTCATCAGGTTTATGATACAACTTATCCCCGAGCCCAACAGCAGCAAGTGCCTCTTCTGCCCTTTTTCTCCTCTCTTTTCCCTTCATTCTCTTCAAGAGAAGGGGGAGTTCTACATTCTCAATTGCCGTGAGTACTGGAATTAGATTAAAGGTCTGGAATATAAACCCTATCCTGCTCCTCCTGATAAATGTTGCATCCCTGTCACTTATCCTTGAGACATCCCTTCCTTCAAAAAAGAGTTTGCCTTCTGTGGGATGGTCAAGAAGCCCCATAAGATTCAGGAGAGTGGTTTTACCACTCCCTGATGGCCCAGCAATCACTGTGAAATCTCCCTCTGAAATCTCAAGGTCAACCCCTCTTATTGCATGAACAACAGTCCTGCCAAGTGGATAGTCCTTTTTCACTCCCTTAAGTTCAATAAGCATATCACCCCCTTAAATTTCAAAGTTTGAAAAGGACAATCACTCAAGCCTCCATGGCCTGAATGTTCCTTCAGGAAATGTGGTGATTGGTTGAAACCTTTCTACCCACACCTCTGTGTATTTTTCAGGGGTTATCTGGTTCTTAACAACCATATAGGTTGCAATATGATATCCATCAAACACCCTTATATCCTTCATCTCCATTCTTCTCAACAGCCTTCCAGAGAGGGCATACAAATTCATAGAAACAGGAACAAGTATATCCTTTCTCACATCCATCTCTATCCTGCTGTAGGGTGCCTTTTTGTCTTTTGCCAGTAGAACAAGATGATAGAATTTACCCGTTGAATCAAGGGACACAGCCCTGTAATTATCCCTGTACTGTGAAGCAAGCAGGTCTCCATTGGTGAATTCACTTCCAAAGAATCTGTCCCTCAGGGAAAGCCTGATTGTGCGGTTTATCTCCGGTGCATATAGCCATATATTTCTTTCAATAAGAAGCATCTTCCTTCCTGCCTCTCTTGCTGGCGAAAGTACCTCTATAATGGTGCCTCTGTCCTTCTGAGATTTTATCAGAAACTTATAGTCCACTGTATTCTTTTCAGATAGATGGTTTTTCATAATGATAACAGCAGAATAAGCAGGTGGTTTCAGGGACTGGTCAATCTTCTCAAGCAGTGCTTCTGGTGTTAAACTCAAAAGCAAGAGTATCATTTATCCTCCTTTTTTAGAAGTTTTAGAAATTCATCAATAGCCTCAATTGATTCACTGAGGTTATTCCATAACGAGAATTTATTCCTATCAGCACCAAGAACCCTTTCAATGGCATCAAAGTACAGTCTGTAAATATCCTTTATTCTATCAATATAAACAGCACCATTCTCTCTGAGTTCCTTCAGCCTTTCCATAATCTCATCACTTGCCTGGATTAGAAGGGCAGAAACAATCCTTGCGGCTCCGTATGGTGAGTACACATGAAAAATACCTTCATCAACACCCTGTTTAATTATCTCTGCAAGAACAGATGCAAAATGCTCCATTGATTTTTTATTGAGTATGTACTGAAACTGTGCGTTTTTGGGATCAATCAGGAAGTCAATTATCACATAGATTCCCTCACCAAACCTCCTTATCTTTTCAATGGCAATCTTATTAAAAACCTGATAGAACTTTTCACTGGCGTTAAGTGCCCTGTCACCCACAATCCCCCAGGCTATATCCATAAGTTTTTCCCTCATATCCTCTGCCAGGGCATCAATAAGTTCGTCTTTTGACCTGAAATACCAGTAAAATGTTCCCTTGGCTATTCCCGCTGTATCAACAATATCCTGTACTGTGGTCTGTGTATAGCCCTTTGAATACAGAACCTTCAAACCCGCTTCAATTATCTCTTTTTTCCTTACCTCAGGCTTCTTAACTATTCTCATAATCACCTCTACTGACCGACCGTCAGTCAATTATAAGGGATTTTTTTATTCTGTCAATATAGGGGACTAAACATCCAATCTATCCATTTTATTGGGGATCAGCCATAAACCTTCACCAGTTATCCAACTGAAAATAAAAATGTTAAAGAAAATGTCAAATTGTCAACCTCCGTCCCTGGAGAGGTGTTCCTGGTATTCGGGGAGATTGACAACCGCAGAATTTAATTCCTGGTCATCAAGGTTTGCATATTTATCAATAACATAATCGGCAACAGAAAGAATATCATCAGGAAGTTCAACATTCCTATCCTTAACCAGCCTGAAGAACCCTCTTACAGGATTACCCTCTTCATCCTTTATTTCTATCTTTTCAACACCATCAATTGACATCAGGAATGGTGGAAACCC
>QNDZ01000161.1 GCA_003646055.1 bacterium | reverse complement strand
GTGAATCCAAGTTCACTTATGAGTTGTCCACTTCTGGAAACAAGAAAAACGCATCTTGCACCTGATGCCCTTAAAAACCCATTCAGTATATCCTCTATTTTTCGGGATGTTTCAACCCCTAAAAGGATTTCCTCAGCCACTTAATATGCCCTGTATCCTGTCTGCAACCTTTCTTAAAGCCTGTTTAACCTCTCCCAGATTCACATCATTTCCACCAATGATGCCAAGGACAAAATCCTTCTTTATTGTGAAAATAAGATATCCGTTTTCACCCTTGATAATAGAGAGAACATTCTTTTTTATCCCTGTTTTATCAGCAACCTCTTTTGAGATTCTTGCAGTGAGTGCGGCAGCAGTCTCCTCGTCTATTTCCTTTCTTGTTGCTGATTCAATGATTATACCATCAGTTGATGCGGCAATCACACCATAAATTTCGTCCAGCTGGATTAAAGGTTCAAGTTCCTTTTTCATCCTATACCCCCAGCATATTTTTCAGTTCATCCATAACACTTTTTGCCTTCAACAGCAGAAGCCCTTCCTGAACGTCCTTTTTGCACATGACTGTGAGAATAATTGGTGGAGAGGCGAGGATTAGAACAACTCCCCTTGGGAATTCAAATATGATATAATCAAATCCACCCAGATTTAACCTCTCCAGTGTGGAAACAGTTTCTGTATAGATTGAGGAGAGAAGTGCACCTGTGCTTTCTGTATCTATTGTCACCCTCACGTTTTCTGCAATTAAAAGACCTGTTTCATCTGATAAAATCATTCCAAGCACTTCATCTATCTCATATAAAGCTGAGAGCACCCTTTTTATTGGGTCAACGCCAGCCTCTTCTTCCACCTTTTGTTCAATCTCTTTTTCAGGTACCTCTATCAGAGGTTTTTCAACCTCTTCAACCTTCTCTACCTGTTCCTCTGCTGTTTTTTCTGCAGGGGTTTTGGCCTCTTCAAGTTCCTCAAGCGGTATCACTTCTTCGGTTGCTTCCACTGCCTCTGCAATCACCTCTCTTATTCTATCGGCTGTTTTTTCCTCTTCTATTAATTTCATATATTTTTGAAAGCCCTCGTAATTTTTATCAACAGACAAGCCTTGCTGAAGAAGAATTTTTGCCTTTGTTTCATTCCCTTTAAGGATATAAAGTTCTATCAATTTCTCAATTATCCGTGGTTCATCAGGGTTTTCACTATACACACCTGAGAGAAGTTCAACCGCCTGGTCAAGCAGGTTGTTCTGGATGTAGAGGTCAGCAAGTGAAATCATAACATCAATGGAGCCAGGGGCGCTTTTCAGTCCATCATTATCCAATGTATCCCTCCTTCTTTTCATGCTCAAAGATTTCCTTCAGTTTATCCAGCAATTGTCTTACTTCTTCTTTTGCATTTCCATCCTTTGTTCTGGAGATGAAACGGGAAAATTCTGTGAGTGCCTCTCCCCATTTGCCCATTCTGAGGTAAAAAAAACCAAGATTATAATCAATCACAGGTTCATCCGGAAATCTCTCTCTCAACCTGAGCAGGAGTTCAATGCCTTCCCGATAATTTGCTTCCTTCCACAGATTATCTGCAAGTTCAATTCCTCTTGCAAGACCTTCCTCTTCTGCAGTGGGAGGGGTTATTTCTGAAGCGACTTCTGACTTTTTTATAACCCCTGCCATAAAAAGTCCGTATAAAACCTTTATTGTCTTGAATTCATCACCTCTCTCCCTGCATATCTCACTGATTGTCTTTTCTCCATCTATCAGGGATAGGATCTCCCATTCCTCTGGAGAGAGGTTTATGTAATTCATTTTTTCTATCTCTTCAGAGATTACAGGGATGCATTTGTCAGGTTCAAGCACTGAACTCATTTTTGTTATCTCATCAATCCTTCTTGCTCCCTCCATAAGGAGGTTTTCAATCCTCAAATTGAGTTCCATACCCCATGGTGACGAAACATCTTCCTCTGTGAATGTAAAATACCCATCCTTGAGTTTGAGAAGGGTAAAAACTGCATTTTCAACCATTGTGGCAAAGAGTGGGTAGATTTGGTTGGGCTTCAATTTACCTGAATCTATGGCATCTTTAATGGATTCATCTTCACCAAGAAGTCCCCTTTTCTTTAATTCATCACCCAATCTATCCTCAAGTTCCATGTGAATTAAGAGACCATCCCTGAAGAACAAAGTGTGTGTATCTTCCCCTGTTCTTTTAATTGTTAATTTTCCACTTTTTTTTGCAAAGGATATTAACTGGAATAGTTCAAAAAGCCCGAGTTCCTTGATTGGTCCTTCTATTGCCATCCCAATCCTCCAGTGAGTTCAATAAGTTTCTTTGCTGCTTCAATGGCCTGTTTTGCCTCTTCTGCAACAGATGATTCAGGCCATCTTCTCTGTATCTCCTGCCAGACCTTTATAGATTTCTCAAGTTCTCCAGTTTTTGTAAGGAGTGAGGCAAGGAGTTTATAAGCAGTGATATTGTTTTCATCAAGGCTTATTGCCTTTTCAAAGGAGTTAATTGCTGCCCTGTTATCACCAATCCTTGTATAGATGTTTCCCTCTATCAAATAAATTTCACTGTCTCCAGAGACCTTTTCTTTAAGATGCTCCACTGTTTTCAAAGCACTTTCAAACTCTCCGAGGTTCAGTTGAACCTTTGCAAGAAGTTTATTTACATCAGAATTGTCTGGTGAAATTTTTATTGCCTCTTCAAGATATGACTTACTGTCAATGTAATTCTCTTTCAGATACATGATTTTGCCGAGCAGATAGTAGATATGAACATCCTTTCCCAGTTCCAATGCCTCTTTTAGATAGTCTGCTGCCTTATCAAATTCTTTCTTCTCTATCAACAACCTTCCAAGTTCTTTCAGTATATCTTCACTCCTTTCAATCTTGAGCAGTTTTTCCAGTGTGTAAACAGCAGAATCATAATCCCCTTCCTTTTCAGCCAGATATGCGAGGAGTTTATAACTCTCCACATCACCAGGGTCTTTCTCAAGAAGGGATTCAATCTTCATTTTTGCATTGAAGAAATCCCCTGTATCAATGAAGACCCTTGCGAGTTCCTTCACTGCCTCCTTGCTTTCACTCTGAATTCTCTTCAGTATATCTGAAGCCTCACCGTAGAGTTTCTTTATCCTGTAAATTCTCGCAAGCAGAAGTGAGGCCTCTGTATTCTGAGGTTCTATACGTACAATCTCCTGTAGTTTTTCAATGGCAAGGTCGTAAAGCCCCTGTGTAAACAAATTCTGTGCTTCTTTAAGGGTTGTCTCTATATCAAGGGATGGGCCCTCAGGTTCAACAAATATGTCTTCAAAGATGCTCTCCTCGTCCCTTTCAGGTTCAGCTGTAACAAATTCCATCTCCATTTCCTGTGTTAGTTCCCTTGATATGAGAACCTCAAGTTTTTCAGAATATACATCAATTCCAAGTTTGAACCTGTTGCTTGTATAGTATGGGTTAATCTCCAGGGCCTTCCTTGTTGCCTTTAGTGCCTCGTCATACTTGCCAATACGGGATAGGGCAAAACCAAGGTTGTAGTAGGCCTCTGCAAACTGTGGGTCTCTCTTAATTGCCTCTTTAAAGTTGTAAATTGCCTCATCAAACATTCCATTGTTAAGATACACAAGCCCGAGATAGTTATAGGCAAGGGGATAGTCTTCTCTGAGTTCAATAACCTTCCTGAAGAGTTCAATTGCCCTGTCAAAATCCCCTTCCTGCATATATACAAGTCCGAGATTAAGATATGCGTCGTGATAATCTGGTTCTATCTCAATGGCCTTTTTGAAAAATTCAATGGATTTTTCTTTATCACCAAGATGATAGTGAACAATTCCAAGGTTGTTGTATGAAACAACATAAGAAGGGTCAATCTCAAGTGCCTTGTTGTACCATGAGAGTGCCTCCTCAAGTTTCCCTAGCCTGTGGCATGCTACACCAATGTCGTTTGGAATCTTGGGCGAAGATGTATCCTGTCTCATTGCCTCAACATACTCTGCAATGGCCTTCTCATTTTCATTTTTCAGGAGATAAATCTCTCCCAGTTGTTTCCTCACTATAACATTTTCAGGGTCAACCTTTAATGCCTGCTGAAACTCCTTTAATGCCTCATTGAAGAGCCCCTTATTTCTGAAGGCAATACCAAGCGAATAATGTGTGAGGAAGGTGTTGCTTTCCGTATCCTCAACACTTACAAATCCTGAGTATCCTTCCTGTGAGTAAAAATCAAGCCCAAGATTTGGCTTTGTCTTTGCAAGGGTGGGGTTCAGTTTTATTGCTATCTTTGTCTCCTCTTTTGCCCTCTGGAAATCGCCCTTTTCACCATATACAAAGGCAAGAAGGAAATGTGCCTGAGCATCATTGGGGTCTATCTTAATGGCTTCCTTGAATTCAGATATTGCCCTGTCAAGGAGCCCCAGATTATAAT
>QNDZ01000160.1 GCA_003646055.1 bacterium | reverse complement strand
TTCAACCCCCATGTATATGCACTTGATAATGGCAATTTGTTCCTCTGCTGGAGTGGATACATATCAGGGGACATGGACGCAAAGATTCTGTACAGGGTATTTTCCTCTTCAAAATCTCCATCAAAGAGTGCATCACTTCTGGTGAGAGGGAGCAGGCTTTATCTTCCTGATAAGGAGAGCAGGAATTACGAACTTTACACCATAGATGGCAGAAGGGTATCTACCTTCTCGGGAACTACCCTTGCATTCAATGGACTTCCTCCAGGCATTTATCTACTGAGAACACGGGATTCTGGTGAAAAGAAGATTTACAGGGTTGTATATCTGGGGGAATAGATGATACTTATCCTGCTTTCATTCTACTCCATACTTGAATCAAACCAGAGTGGAATTACCATTGAGATTAACACAGAGCATCTCATTTTCTCCCATTACAATACATCAGGTACAAAGGAAGAAGGCAGAATAAGCCTTCCTATTGGAATACCACAGGCAGGGGGGTATTTGCTCAAAGTGATGGATGGTAAAATACCTGAAGGCTCCATTCAAATAAAGGGTCCCTTCAACTTCAGGAAACACAGGATCATACTTCTTGATTTGAAGGAAAACATCGCTTCACATGGAATAATCAGGGTCAGGGTTGGGTTCACCCGTACCCCCATTGAAATCAAGGGCAAAACAGACCATCTGTATGAACAAACGGTTATAAACGGGAAGGCATCCATTAACTGGAAGATACTGAATAAGACCAAATCATACCTTACATGGGAACCATCAGGGATCAGGCTCGGGCTTAAAGAGGCTGGTGTTTACAGGGTCTCAAGTTCCTATCTCTCAGCATCAGGGATTGTCTTTAATCCACCTGTTGAGAACATTTCCCTTTTATATAGAGATAATGCAGTCCCCATATGGGTTCAGGATTTGAACAACGATGGAATCTTCAACTCCACTGATTATTTTATCTTTTATGCACCACCTGTTAAGAGTGATTATGACACTCTCACCTACTACTGGTTGAAAGAGGGTGAAGGTGCAGGATACATTGAACTATCCATGGACACAACCTCTGCCCACTACATAACTAACTATGTGGACAGTTTCTATGTGGACAGGGATTCAATTTTCTCAAGGCGTGCCGGTGAATTCCTCTATAATCTTGATACAATGTTCACCTTCCAGTTGTCTGACACCTTTATGATGCCTGAATATCCGTGCTCCATAAAGGTCAGGCTCTTCAATCCATCCTCTAATTTTGAAACCCTGAACATCTATGTGGATGAAAATATTGTTTACACAGGGCTTGTATCAGGTAACAACTTCACATACCTGAGGCTTGAGGAGAATCTCTCTCCATCTTCTGTTGTGAAGATAGTTACCAGTGAATATTCATATCTTGACAGATTTTCAATAACCTACAGAAGAAAACTGGAGTATTCAGGTGATCACTTTGTATTCAGGGCAGATACAACGGGTAAAAAACTTTTTGTAATTCATGGATGCCCCTATCCAGATCCGGTTGTCTTGAGAATTGATGGTTACAGAATACAGCCCTCTGTTGATAAAGATTCTTCTGGTTATACTGTATCCTTTGCAGATACCATTATTCAGCCATCCTCCTATGTAATTTACACACCGGGCACAGAGAAAAAACCTGTCCAGGTAATCCAGGTTGATGACACAGGAACATTTGAAAACCCTGAAGATTCAGATATCCTTGTTATAACCCATCCTGACTTTTTACAGCAGGCAGAGGAATACAAGCGGTTGAAGGAACAGGATTCCCTGAGTGTTTCCATATACACCACAGATGAAATCTACAATGCCTTCAATTACGGTGAGAAATCCCCATATGCCATAAAGAGTTTTCTCAAGTACCTCTTTGAGAACACCTCTACCCCCCCCTCTTACCTGTTCTTCCTTGGAAAGGGGAGTTATGACCCAAAAAATATACTCGGTTCCGCCTCTGACCTTGTTCCTGTTATACTCCACAGCACACCTGAGGGTTACTTTGCAAGTGATTATCTGTATGCTTTTGTTAACGATGACCATTATCCTGATATTATTGTGGGCAGGCTTCCATGTCTCACACCTTCAGAGGCTGAAGGTTATCTGAACAAACTCAGATACGGAAGGTCTTCCACAGAGCCCTTTGAGAACATTCTATTCTTTGGTGCTGATTACGCACTTCCAGGCGCAGATGTAGAGTCCAATAAACTTATAAGTTCCATTATCCCATCTGGTTACAGGATTGTGAGGGAGTATTCCAGAGAGGGAACGAGCATATGGGAAGAGGTGATAAATGCAGTGAATTCTGGTGTGTCAATCTTCAACTTCCATGGGCATGGGAGTGAAGAGGACCTTGGTGCAGGTAGATACTTCAGGGTTTATGATATACCAAGGCTCAACAATTATGGAAAATTGTCCTTCATGATGGCATTCACATGTGCCAATGGTGTTATGGATGTGCCTGGATTCCGTTCAATAGGTGAACTCTCTGTTGTATTCCCTGGTGTTGGTATGATAGGGTCAATTGGTCCCTCTGGTTTCACCTATTTTGATGAAAATCTTGCATGTGATAGATACTATCTGAATTCATTGCTCAAGAATGGAATTTCAAGGCTTGGTGATATAACTTACTCCTACAACTTCACCCATCCAACTTCCTACAATTCATATGTTTATCTTCTTATAGGAGACCCTGCCTATGAAATCCTCATACCATCAGACACACTCAACCTATCAGGTTATGTGCATGGTGATTCAATCACTGTGAGTGCCTCTGTTTCTGGTGAGGGAATATGCTATTTCACACTTGAGGACTCCACAAACCGCATGGATTTCTCTGTTCAGGTTAAAAACGGGGTGGCTGAAACCACATTCTACTTTATGCCTGTGTCTGAGAATCCCTTGCTTATTGCACTGGTGAAGGGTGATGGATTATTATTGAGTGGAGAGACCAGTATATATAGAAAAGACCTTTTCAGCAGGGTTGTTTTTGTTCCAGATGCACCTGATTATGGGGATACCCTCAACATTTTATTTATGCTTAAAACCATACCTGACTCTGCAAGGTTGAACTGGGGATATGGTAGTTCCCAGACATCTTATTCTCCCCTCACCATCTCAGGAGACACACTGAAAGGGGCAATTTATATAGACAGGGAAAAATCAAACCTGGTTTTAAGGGCAATCCTGTATGATTCAACCGAGACATATTACTCAAGGAGTTACAGTTTTTACATCAGGGAAAGACCAAACCTGAACTTCACAGAACAGCCGTTCATCTCCGTTGAAGACACCACTGCTTATATCAACCTTCATATAGTGAATTCAGGGGAAAAGGTTGTTGATACCTGTGAATACAGTGTTTTCGCGTATATTTCTGGAGCACCACTCCAGATTTATCGTGGTGATGCAGGAACACTTGAGCCTGGCAATTCAAAACTTGTGCAAGTTCTGCTTCCTGAGTCCCTTATTGCCCGTATTGACACATTGAATTTCAGGGTTGACCTGGACCCTGCTGACAGGATAGATGAATCAAACGAGAATGATAATGTCTCTTATCTCAACCAGTTGAAGGGCATCTTCTCTGTTGACCAGTACACGGATACACTCTTCAGGTATGGTGATATCAATATAAGGGTTGAATCAGGTGACTTCTCATCAAAATCACTGCTTCTAATACAGGAAACATCATTTAAGGTTCCCTTCTCACAGCAGGTAGAACCTGTAAAAATAAATGGACTTATCAGAACATTCTCATTGAATTTCACCAGCCTGAATGCACCTTTGAACATCTCCTGTGTGCCTGATTCTTCTGGTTACTTTTATATATGGAGGGTGAACAAGTGGGTTATGCTTCCACAGAACATCCTGCTGCACGATACAGTTTCCTGTGAGTTCCCTGATACAGGAACATTCACCATACTCGCAAGAAGGGATACAATCCCTCCCTTGCTGATTGGTCCAACTGACACCACTGTTATACAGCGTGAAACACGGATTGACCTTGACTTCAGGATTGAGGATTCACAGGGGCTTGACCTGTGGATTACTCCACCTGTTGCCATTGTGGATGATGATACAGTAAATCTAAAAGTATCTCTCTCAAGGGAGGAAAACCTTTATTCTGCTGAACTTTCAGGTGAACTTGAGGAAGGTGAGCATACTGTTGTGATTAAAACGACCGATGTGAACGGGAACGAGACCACAGGGAAACTGGGTATAGTGATCTCCATTCCCTTTGAAATAATCAAGGTGTCCAACTACCCAAACCCTGCAATCACCCACACAACCTTTGGTTTTATACTGAGCAAACCAGCAGACCGTATAACCCTTGAAATCTTCCAGCCTGATGGTTCACTGGTGAGGAGTTTTACACTTGATAATGCAGGTTCAGGTCCAGAGTTTATTGATTG
>QNDZ01000159.1 GCA_003646055.1 bacterium | reverse complement strand
TGGCATCCAAGGAAGAAAAGATTTCTGTTCTCCTTTAAAACAGATGTATATTCCCCTTCTTCGAGAGCCTTTTCACCAACAACAAGATGCGTGACAATATCTGGCATAGGGAATTTTATTTATTTTTAAAGTTCATGTCAACCCGGAAATTTCAAACAGAAAACCTGATAAAGAGTATATCCCCATCCCTCACAGGGTAATCCTTTCCCTCCACCCTGTATAAACCAAGTTCTCTTGCCTTTTTCTCACTCCCGGCGCTTTTAAGGTCATCAAATGAAATAACCTCTGCCCTTATGAATCCCCTTTCCATATCAGAGTGTATAACACCTGCTGCTGTTTTTGCGTTTATACCATCTTCAACACTCCACGCCCTGACCTCTTTTCTGTTCATTGTATAAAAGGTAATAAGACCAAGTTTCTTATAAATAATCCTGATGATCCTTTTTGCTGCTGGCTCTGATATACCCATTGATTTATAGAACTCATCCCTCTCCTCTAATGATAGTTCAGATATCTCCTTTTCAATCTCTCCCTGTAAGGACAAAACTGGAACACCCTCAATTACTTTCTCCTCTTCCTCAATCCCCTCTTTTGAATTCACCACACAGATAACAGGCTTGCCAGAAGAAAAATTAAAACCCCTCAGAAAGTCAGGAATCTCCCCATATTCTCTGACAGGTTTACCATTATCAAGAAGTTCCTTCAGGGCAGTGAGTATCTTTTTTTCCCTGACAGACTCCTGGTCAAATGCCCTGTCAAGTTTTGCAAGCCTCTTCTCTATAATCTCAAGGTCTTTCAACATCATTTCTTCCTTCAATTCCCTGATTTCACCCTCAGGGTCAGGCACCCTTGAAAACCCATCAACAACAAGCAAATAACCATCAGCCACCCTCAACTCCTCCCTTGAAAAATCAATCTTCACCGTGTCAAGGAATTCAATATGCACATATGTCTTCTTCGCATCCGGGTGATAGGTCTTATGGAGATAATCAAGCCTTTCATCTGGAACAAGCACAGTTCCATGCCTCTCAGAAGCCCTGTGCAGGCCTGAAATCCCTGTGATGGCACTGAAAACAGTGCTTTTACCCGAACCTGGTTTACCAACAATGGCAATCAGCATCTGTAAATATCCTGCCTTCTGTCCATGATTAGATGATTGAACCTGTTGATGTTTTTATCCCCTGCAATATCCGGGTCTATATCAACAGAAAAAACTCCCGTGACTTCATCACCAACCCTCAAAAGCAACTTTCCACCAGGTGCAACCACCTGACTCCTTCCAGTGAAAACATATCTCTCCCCTCCCCTATCCTCAACACCTGTCCTGTTGGCAGTAACAATGAATACCCTGTTTTCAATAGACCTTGTTATCATGGCATCCTGGCAGAAAGGCAGGACAAGGTTTGCATGATGAAGTATCACCTCAGCACCCATCAGGGTGAGGGTTCTCATTGCTTCAGGGAAAATCCAGTCAAAACATATGAGCATTCCTATTTTAGCGTCTCTGTATTCAAAAACAAAAAGCCTATCCCCAGGGGAAAAAATCTCCTTCTCTTTGTAGAAAAGATGAACCTTCCTATAAACATAATAATCACCTTCAGGCGAAACAAAAACAGCGGAGTTGTATATGTTATCCCCTACTCTCTCAAGGAATCCTGTTGATATGGCAACTCCCTTTTCCTTTGAAAGACTTCTTATCTCCTCAAATAATGGGCCTGGTATTTCCTCTGCATACTTAATAGCCTCTTCCCTGTTAACAAAATTATAACCTGTGAAGGCAAGTTCTGGCAGGACAAGTATATGGGGGAGTTCCTTAGCGAAACTCCCCCTCAACATTTCAAGGTTTTTTTCAATATCACCAAATGCGGGTGAAAACTGATAAAACCCTATCCTCAAATTATAAACTCCTCCCGTGACCTGATTCTCTTGACAACCTCAACAATCAACTTAACCGTGTTGTCAAGGTCATCTGGATGAACCATTTCAATGGATGAATGCATGTATCTGTTCGGGATGCTTATAAGTGCTGTTGCAACACCACCCCTTGTAAGTTGCATTATGTTGGCATCTGTCCCTGTTCCTCTTGGTGAGGCAGAAATCTGGATGGGAATCTTCTTCTTCTTTGCAGTATCAACAATCAGTTCAAAGAGTTTTGGATTTATGTTTGCACCCCTTGAAACAACAGGCCCACCACCCATCTTAACATCCCCCAGAAGTCTCTTGTTCACATCCGGATGGTCACTTGCAAAAGTAAGGTCCACAGCAATACCTATATCAGGGTTTATATGGTAGGTAGAGGTGGTTGCACCTCTCAGTCCAATCTCTTCCTGGACTGTTGCAACAGCATAGACACCTGCCTTTACTTTGCTTTTTTCCTTTGAAAGGGCTATAAGTGCCTCACCAACAACATATGCACCAGCCCTATCATCAAACCCTCTTCCAACAAACATACCTGTGGAAAGTTCAAGAAATCCAGCGTCAACAGTTATAACATCACCAATCTCAACGAACTTCTCTGCCTCTTTCTTATCCTTTGCACCAATGTCAATCCACATCTGCTCAAACTTTGAAACCTTGTTTCTCTCCTCCTCTTCCTGAAAGTGAATTGCCTTTCTTCCAATTACACCCAAAATTGGACCCTTTTTTGTCCATATCTTCACCCTTGACCCTGGAAGCTGGTGTCTGTCAACCCCACCAACTGGCCTGAAGAAAATGTATCCATTCTCGTCAATCCAGTTGACCATAAGACCAATCTCATCACAGTGTCCAGCAAGCATTATCCTGGGTCTCTTATCATGCTTTATCACTGCAATGCTATTACCATGCAGGTCACTGTAAACACTATCCGCATACTTCTTCATTCTTTTACGCCAAACCTCTGCAACGGGTGTTTCATAACCCGATGGACTGGGATTTTCAATCAGTGCCTTCAAAAACTCCTTTTGGTCTTTACGCATCTTTTTCCTCCCTTCTCAAAATTTCAATAACCTTTTCACCGTCCCTTTTCTCTACATAAACCTGAACCTCTCTTCCAATACTGGATATTTCAACAAGATTTATACCATGTTTTTTCAATTTGTCCAGAATTGAACTTACAAGCCCTGGTCTATCCCTTGGGCTTTCTTTCTTAAACACCACCATACTGATTTCCCTTCTTATTGTCAATTCAATGCCCTTGAAGTGTTCAAGCATCCTGTTTGCAAAGGCATCTGCATCATTATCCTTTACATAAAACCCTGTATAATCTATCCCTGTTGTTATCCCGTAAATCCTGATATCAGGTAGAACCTTCAACAAATCATTATTGTTTTCAAGTATTCCCCTCCTGTGAATTGTCACAAGTGCAAGAATCTCCTTCAGAAGAAAAATCTTTCGTTCAACCTCTCCAAAAATATGTGTGCCTTCATATTCAAGGTCTCCAAATTTAAAATGTATAATCTTTGACCTCTGTTTCTCTCCCTTGTGCTTCAGGGCATCAGGGTGTATTACACCAGCCCCAAATGCCGACAGGTCTGAAAGTTTATCTGCATGTATTCTTTTTATCCTTTCTGTAGGAAAGATATTTGGGTCTGCATTGTAAACGCCTTCAACATCGGTCACTATTATGACTTCATCTGCATCAATCAACCTTCCGATTATAAAGGCGGTGGTGTCACTCCCTCCACGACCAAGTGTATCCACTGTACCATCCATCCCTGTGCATATGAAACCAGGAATAACAAAAACCTCTGCCTGATTTTTCTGTTCAAGTAATTTCTCTATCCTCCTTCTCCCTTCGTCTATCACAGGTTCACCACTCTCAACTACAACAGGCCAGAGTGGGTTTTGAGGCTCAACCTCTTCAACCTTAATCCCCATGTTCCTCAAAACAAGGGTGAGAAATCTTGCACTCTTTATTTCCCCAACTGCAAGAAACCATGCATCCTGATTTATCCCTGCATCATTCAGCATACCAATAAGACTGTCTGTCTCGTCCCCCATGGCAGAGACCACAACAAACATCTTTTCCCCTTTCTCAACCAGTTTTTTTATGCTCTTACCAGCAAGTTTCATTCTCTCTGGTGTCTGAATGGACGTTCCACCAAACTTAACCACTTTCAAGGCAAACCTCCTGAAGTTCCTTAAAGAATTTATCAATTGTCTCTATGTCAATTATATAAGGGGGAAGCAATCTTACTATCTTCCCTCTAACCACACTCACTATGAAACCCCTCTCAAGCAATTTCAAATCCATATGTTCTTGATTTGTTTCTATTCCGATGAAGAGCCCCTTTCCTCTCAAATCAAAACCCTCTCTGTACTGTTCAAAAACATACCTCCCCAACTCTCTCACCCTATCCATCAGACCATTCTCTATCCTGTCCAGAACTACTTTTGACAGCATAAGTGCAAGATGGTTACCCCCCATAGTGCTACCATGTTCAC
>QNDZ01000158.1 GCA_003646055.1 bacterium | reverse complement strand
TATTCTCAGGCTTATTGCAGGGCTTGAAAAACCAACAGAGGGAAGGATTTACATTGATGATAGGGATGTGACTGAACTTTCTCCAAAGGACAGGGATATAGCCATGGTATTCCAGACCTATTCCCTTTACCCACATATGACAGTATATGAAAACATTGCCTTTCCTTTAAGAATCAGGAGGATTAAGAGGGATGAACTGGACAGAAGGGTGAGGGAAGTGGCTGATATGCTTGGCCTTTCCGAGATGCTTCACAAAAAGCCAAGGGAGCTTTCAGGGGGACAGCGTCAAAGAGTTGCAATGGGAAGGGCAATAATCAGAAAGCCAAGGGTTTTTCTCTTTGACGAACCACTTTCAAACCTTGATGCAAAACTTAGAATACAGATGAGGGCTGAACTATCAAGGTTACACAAACAGCTGGGTATAACCTCTATATATGTAACCCATGACCAGGTGGAAGCAATGACCCTTGGAGACGAGATTGCTGTAATAAATAAAGGTGAGATACAGGCGGTTGGTAAACCCTTAGAAATTTATAAGAAACCAAATAATGTTTTTGTTGCAGGGTTTATTGGTGCACCACCCATGAACATAATTAAAGGTGAGATTAAAGGAAGCGAGTTTGTTTCAGACAATCTTCATGTGGTGTTAAGCAATCCGCCCATTCAGGGCGATTGCACCATTGGTATAAGACCTGAACATGTTGAAGTGCTTGAAAGAGATGGGATTGAAGGGACAATTGAGGTGGTTGAGGCAGTTGGGAGTGAGTCCATTTTATATGTTGAGTGTGGAGGAAAAAGAATAGTCATTAAAACATTAAAATCAGGGCCTTTCAAGATAGGGGATAAGGTTCATTTCAGGTTTTTACCAGATAAGATACACTTTTTCAGTCCGGACACAGGATTAAGGATTGAGGCGTAATTTGTAGGAGTGATGCTGTGGAAAAGGCAAGATTGCATGCAATAGTGAAAGGTCTGGTTCAGGGTGTTGGTTATAGATTTTTTGTTATAAGGCAGGCAGACCTTATGGGTCTCACAGGATGGGTTAAAAACCTGCCTGATGGAACGGTGGAGGTAGTTGCGGAGGGTGATAGGGAACTCCTTGAGGAGTTGGTTAAAGAATTAAGAAGAGGTCCTTCTGCTGCCCATGTTACGGATGTGATTGTCAATTGGGAGCGATATACTGGAGAATTTAGAAACTTTGATGTGAGGTGGTAATGGATTTGAAAAAATACATAAGGGATGTTCCAGATTTTCCAAAAGAAGGGATAATCTTTAAGGACATAACAACCCTGATAGGCAATGGAGATGCATTCAAATATGCTGTTGATAAGATGATCGAACCATTTAAGGAAGAGAGCATAGACAGGATTATAGGGATTGAGTCCAGGGGATTTCTCTTTGGTGGTGCAATGGCATACATAATAGGAACAGGTGTGAACATAGCAAGGAAACCTGGTAAACTCCCATGGAAAACAATAAAAGAAGAGTATTCCCTTGAATATGGAACCAATGCCCTTGAAATTCATATAGATGCTGTGAAGGAAGGGGAGAAAATCCTCATAGTGGACGACCTGCTTGCCACAGGAGGAACTGCTCTGGCTGTGGCAAAACTGGTTGAAAGGCTTGGTGGTAGTGTTGTGGGGATTTCCTTCCTGGTTGAATTGACATTCCTGAATGGGAGGAAAAAACTGGAGGGTTATAAGGTTCATTCTGTGATTGAGTATTGAAAGGATGAAAAATTTTCACCATTTAATAAAATAGGCAAATCCATTGGCACTCCACAACTTAAAGATATGATACCTTCATGGGAACAGGGGAATTTAAAGAGGTTGAAAGATACATAAGCCAGATCAGACCCTATCTCCGTGCAGATGGTGGGGATATTTCACTTGTAGATGTGCTTGAGGATGGTACTGTTAAGGTGAGGCTCAAGGGTGCATGTAGAGGGTGTCCAATGGATCAGGTAACCATCAAGAACACCGTTGAGGCCTATCTAAAGAGCAGACTTCCCTTTATAAAAAAGGTTGTCCCTGTTTAATTAAAATTTGAATTTCTCTGCAAGTTGTCCAATACCCAGAGGTGCCTTCCAGTATTCCCCCTGCACGGATTTTATGATACCAGCCACAGAAACAATGAGGAGAATAACATAACACACTGTTGCAGTGAACCATCCAACAAAGGGAATTGCCCAGAGTATGTTCACTATCACCCAGCCAATGAATATCACTATACCCTGTTTAACATGGAACTTGCAGAATTCATTGTCAGCCTTTACAAGCAGTGGCACAAGAAAGAGTATCCCAAGGTATGAAAGCCATGCGAGTGTTTTCCCTTCCTCAATCACCTTTTCCTTATCATTCATGTTTCCTCCTTTTAAGGTTAAAAATGTGTCAGGATGTTCCTGAGAGTTTTCTGTAAAGTTCCTCGTACCTGCCAGCAGATACATTCCAGGAAAAATCTGATGTAAGCCCCCTTTCAACCAGTTTTTTCAGATTCTCTTTATCCTGGAAAACATCAACAGCTCTTTTTATTGCCTTCAAAAGTGCTTCAGGGGTGTATTCTTCAAAAACAAAGCCATTCCCCTCACCAGTTTCTGGATTGAAGTCCATTACAGTGTCTGCAAGCCCTCCTGTCTTTCTTACTACTGGAATTGTTCCATTCACCAGTGCTATCATCTGGCCAAGTCCACAGGGTTCAAACCTTGATGGCATCAGGAAGAAATCACTTCCCCTGTAGATATCCAGAGCAAGTTCTGCATCAAACCTAAGGTTTATTGATGTTTTTCGTGGGAATTCCTTCCCGATTTTTTCAAACTCCTGATGATATTTGGGGTCTCCAGTGCCAAGAAGTACAAACTGGACATCCATTGAAAGGAAGCGATTTATACATCCAAGAAGAATATCAATTCCCTTCTGTTCAGCCAGCCTTGATACAATTCCGAATAATGGAACATCTCTTTTTTCAAGGTTGAGTTCCATCTGGAGTTTTTCTTTTGCTTCTTTCTTTCCCTTGAATGGGTCATTACCAAAATCAGGTTTCCAGACATCCATATCTATTCCATTGAGAATTCCATAAAGGTCTTCCTTTCTGGACCTTAGATACTCATGGAGTCCTTCACCATATTCAGGTGTCTGTATCTCCTTTGCATATGTTGGACTCACTGTGTTTATAAGGTCTGCTGTGAGGATACCTATCTTCATAAAATTAATCATTCCCTTCTCAAGGTAGGGCTCAAAATCCTTCTGTTCAAGTCCTGTTTTTGAAGCCATGGAAGGTTCATACCAACCCTGATAGGCAAGATTGTGGATGGTGTAAAGCACGGGAGGTTTTCCCATAAACTTTACCTTCCGGTATAGGGAGGCAAATGCAGTGTGCCAGTCATTCAGGTGGAGAACATCCACATCAAGTTTAATCGCAGTTTCCACAAGTGCCCTTGAAAAGAACGTGAACCTCTCAAAGTTATCAGGGTAGTCTTTCCCATTCTCTCCATAAATACCTTTTCTTTCAAAGATAGGATGTTTCACAAAAAGATGGAGGAGGTTTTCTCTTTTTTCTATACTGGTGATGGTGAAGTTTTCCATTTTCCAGAATACACCTTCAGTGTTGATAAATCCGTATTCTGGCAGAATGGTATAAACTTCGTGTCCCCTTTCTGCAAGGGCATCGGCAAGGGACGCAACTGCATCAGCAAGTCCACCGACCTTTGCAAAGGGGTAGAGTTCAGATGCTGCAAGTAGTAGTTTCATCTTCTGTATCCTCCTGTTATTGGCATTCTTCTTCCTATACCAAAGGCCTTTGGTGAGACCTTTAATACAATGGGCATTTGTTTTCTCTTGTACTCATTCCTGTAGTATCTTTTAAGTATATCTTCAAGCACATCCCTGTTTCCTGCAATATCAAGTAGTTCTTTATAACCAAGGTTTTTCTCAATCAGTCCCTCAAGCACACGGTCAAGGATAGAGTAGGGTGGAAGGTCATCTTCGTCCTTCTGGTCCTTTCTTAATTCTGCTGAGGGTGGTTTTGTGAACAGGCTTTCAGGAAAGACATCCTGGATATTCTCATTTATCCACCCGCACAGGTGATATACATCCCTCTTGTAGAGGTCACCAATCACGGCAATCCCACCCACTGTATCGCCATAGAGGGTGTTGTAACCAACGGCAATTTCGGATTTGTTCCCTGTTGTGAGAACCATTCCACCAAATTTATTTGCATATGCCATAAGGAGGAGTCCCCTTATCCTTGCCTGTATGTTTTCCTCTGTAATATCAAATGGTCTCTCACCAAATATTGGATGAAGGGAATCCCTTATTACATTGAATGCCCTGTCTATGGTGAGGGTGAGAAGCTTTATACCAAGATTCTTTGCAACAATCTCGGCATCCTTCACACTCTCTGTGGAGGTGTATCTTGATGGAAGGAAAAGTGCTGT
>QNDZ01000157.1 GCA_003646055.1 bacterium | reverse complement strand
CCAGATGAGTGCCCTCTATTCTGACTCTTCAATGGGAATTTCCATTGCAACCAGATTTGGGGGTCTATCTATCTCCACCTATAAAAAATTGTTCTGGGTATCAACCCCCTGGTTTATAATGGGTTTGAATGATACATCCCCATTTGTATATTCAGTCATCCCCGTCAGGGCACCTGTCATGCTTGTCCACCTCTACGCCGATAGAGAAAACAACTTCTATATTGCGCCTTTGTATCTATTAAGTGAAAACAAGTCAATATACGCGGTTTTTTCCCATATTCCCTCAATAGGGTATAAGTCTGCCAATCTTTCCATTGAAGCAGGCTACAACATGGAGAAAAGAAAACCCACCCTTTCAGGTGCATTGAATACAAGATACATTAAAATGTCATTTATTACAGAAGGGGATACACATTGGAAGATTGAGGGGATTGGTATGTTCTACTTTCTCAATGGAAACGGATCTGCAGGCCTCAACATAAAGAGAAAAACAAACCAATATGGAATCTATGCCTTTTCAAGGTTTTATGGATTAAAGATATACGGTGGGGTGGAGACAGACTCCACCCTCACCATTTTTAATCCACAGTTCGGATTTTCCGTGAATCTGGAGGATTGAGGTATCTCTTTATCCTGAAACCAGGTATTCTCAAGCCAACACTGTCCCTCAAAACAATGTAATCGTTCTTGTTCTTTGTATCAGGTGCAATCCTGTCTTCAAATTCACCCATGGGCGTATAAACCTTTACTGTATAGACAGGTTTTATGTCCTTTATATCCCATAGGATTTCGTACGCCTTCAAACGGGGGAGGAAATCGCTCAGTTCCTTTGTGTATGTTGTATCCCTGTACCTCTTCAGGAGTTTATCATTTTTATAAACCTTCATGGAATCAACAGAGGTGAATTCATAGACGTTTTTATCAAGTAAAACCTGTTCATTCTTCGGGAATAGAGGCGTACGGAAACCATAACCAAGATACACATTCACAGTATCCATGGTGAGATAAAAACTTAAAGAAACAGGACCATTCTTACCAAGGTAGAAGATCAGGCTGTCACCCTTTTTGATGTATGCAACAAGTTTACTCCTGTGCTCCTTATCAAGTCCGTAGTCACCAAGGTTACCTCTGTCAATGAACTCGCCTATTCTGAAGTCTTTCAATATATTCAACTTCTCCTGCATCTTTGTTGAGTCAACCCTGTAGAGATGAGGGAATGTAAGATACCATGTTCCATCCTTTTTTTCATAGATAAGGTCATCATACTTTACCTTTACAATCTCCCATCCTTTAAGGGGGAACTTACCAACCCTCCCCTTTCTTCCAAACATCAATCCAATTGCAATGAGCAGAAGAATGACAATAGTACCAGTTGAAATCCCGATGATTTTTGCTGCCTTTTTATCCATTTCTCCTCCTCCTCCATCTTATATATCCATAACCAAGAACACAGAGAATGGGAAAGATTATCTCAAAGAGTCTGAATGTAACAAATGCCCTCTTTGTCTTTATCTTCACAGGTGTTATAAGTGGTGGTTTTGACCTTATGGAGATCAGGTCTTCCATCTCCATCAACCAGTCAATTGTATTCAGGAAGAACTCCTTGCCTGTTACCCCACCAACATCCTTTGATATGAGATTTGCAGTGCCACAGAGGAAAATGGCGGCATCTTTGTTTGTTGAATCACTGAATGCAGACCTTATACCCTTTTTGTACACAGCAAGGGGGAAACTCTTAAACTCTGTTTCCCTGTCTGGAATAAGGTCTTTACCGTATGGATTCAGGAACCACGCCTTTTTGAGAAGCCAGGACTTTTTGGAAGATTGAGCCATTACCTGTACACTATCACCACCAACAGGGGATACAATGGGGAAAAGCACACTTTCAGGGCCTCTTAACTTCTCAAAATACCTTGTGCATATCACAAATGGAGGGAAGAGAACAGGTGAAGCAACCCTGAATCCACCACTGTTCTGGACAAGCATTATCCTTTCACACCTTGTGTCAAGCACTATACCATTATCTATGTTAAGCCCATATTTTGTAATCAGTGAGTCAAGCCCTTTGAACCTGTTGGGTCTCAGGAAGAAGTTCTGGGGAGAGAAGGTATAACGGTTAATGAACAGTGCAAGTTTCTTGCCCTTCATAAGGAAGTCATCAATCTTTTTCAGTTCATCCCCGGGGAAGGAGTCATTTGGTGCAACAATGAGAAGAAGGTCACCTTCAATATCCGTTTTCAGGTTTGCATACTTTATATCATAGTTATCCCTCAGATAACCCATAACGTCCTGTGGAATCTCCATGGAACGGTGTCCGGAGAGGATTGATAAAACAGGCTTCTGGGTGAGGGACATCTTCCTTATCAGTTTTGTAACCTGATACTCAAGGTCTGAAATCTTACCAACAACAGGGATGACCTCTTTCTTTGCACCGTATATGAGCACCATTCCTATGTACCCTTCCCTTGCCTGATAACTTGCACTCCCCATCTCTGTAAATGTGAGAGGTTGAATCCCGGCCCTGTAGGCCTCATTCCTCCTGTTCTCCTTCACAGGGTCAATGAACTGAACCTTCACCTTTCCCCTTGAATGGGACCTGTACTCTGTGAGAAAATCAATCACATACTTGCTATATTTACTGTAAGGGAAAGGAAGGTCTCTTGATATGTATGCCTTTATAATAAGCGGCTTTTCAAGATTTCTTATAAATCTCACGGTTGTCTTTGAAAGGGAGTACCTCTTGTTCTTTGTGCAATCAATCCTGAGGAAGGCATAGGAGGATATAAGGTTGAGAAGTATTACACCTATCACTATACTTCCTGCAAGAAATCCTCTGAGTGCCCTTGTTCTGTATCTTCTGTATGTGTTGTATGTGAAGAAGAGGAAAATCCCCGTAAGGGAGAGGAAATAGATAAGGTCCTTTGTATCTATTATGCCCCTTGCAAACCCATCAAAGTGAGAATCAAAACCAATGTAGTCAGCAATGGGGACAAGCCATGAAGGCATGAAGTTGAGCACCTTTCCAATAAATGCAAAGAAGAAGACAATGAGGAATGCAAGGATATAACTCCCAATCTGGTTTTTTGTAACTGCAGAGGTGAATATACCAAAAGAAACAACAGATGCACCTAAGAGGATTATTCCAAGGTATATGGTGAACACAACACCCCACTCAATCTTCCCGATGATTGCCAGTGTGATGGGATAAATAAGGGTGGGGATGAGCATTATACAGATAAACGTGACTGCACCAAGATACTTTGCAAGAACTATCTCAAATCTCTTCAAAGGCAGAGTTTCAAGGATTTCTGCTGTACCGCGTGTCTCCTCCTCTGCTATGAGTTTCATTGTTACAGCAGGTAGCAGGAACAGGAACAGGAATGGAACCATTGTAACAAACCCATCAAGTGTGGCCATTCCTGAATTGATAACCTGGGTTGTGAAGAACCAGCCTGTGAGTCCAAGGAATACAAAGAGGATTATATAACTTATTGGAGAATTCAGATAATCCTGAACCTCTTTTTTGAACAGTACTTTCATCCCTTTCATCTTGTCAACTCCCTGAATATTTCTTCAAGGCTTCTCCTTCTCCTTGACATCTCAAGGAGAACCATTCCATTATCCACACACTGTTTGAACACCTCTTCACGTATATCACCTGCGCTCTCTATGGACAGTTCAATCTCCTGGGCATCCTCCTTAATAATTCCAACATTGCCAAGGTCTAAGAAGACCTTCAGTGGGTCCTTCTTTGATTTCTTTATTTTAACAGAGAGTAATTCCTTGCCTTCAACCATTCCAGAAAGGTTTTCAATCCTGTCATCAGCAACAATCCTTCCCCTGTGGATGATAATCACCCTTGTTGAGAGTGCCTCAACCTCCTGTAGAATATGGGTGGATATAATAACGGTCTTGTCCTTTTCAAGTTCCCTTATAAGATTTCTTATCTCAACCACCTGGTTCGGGTCAAGCCCTGATGTGGGTTCATCAAGGATTAAAATTTCAGGGTCATGGAGAAGTGCTGCTGCAAGCCCTACCCTCTGTCTGTAACCCTTTGATAACTCTCCTATAAACCTGTTCAGAACATCTGTAATACCACACTTCTCAGCAACATAGTCAATCCTTTCCTTCTTGTTCTCAACCCCTCTAACATCTGCAATAAAACCGAGATACTCCTTTGCAAGGAGGTTTTCATATAGGGGGTTGTTCTCCGGGAGATAACCAATGAACTCCTTTGTTTCAGGATTCTCCTCTGATACAGGTATTCCATTCACATATACCTCTCCCGATGTCTGGGGGATGAAACCAGTGATAATTCTCAGGGTGGTGGTCTTGCCTGCACCATTTGGTCCAAGAAATCCTATCACCTCGCCCTTTTCAATCCTGAAGGAGACATTGTCCACTGCAAGCACGTTTCCGTAATACTTTGTAAGATTT
>QNDZ01000156.1 GCA_003646055.1 bacterium | reverse complement strand
TGCAGAAGGTGAAAATGGGATGGATATTCTTGTTCCCGATTCCACAGACTTTACAAAAGCAGGCTTTATCCTGAGCAGGAAGAATGGTGCATATTCTGCATGTGAGGTTGGTAATGGAAGGGAGTTATATTACAGGTTTAATGGTAAGGGGAAGGTTGACCTTTTGAAATATTACAGGAAGGTGAAGAAGGACTATTACAGCCGTGTATTGCCTTTGAATAAGGCAATATCAGGGGGAGAGGATGTAAAGAGGCTGATAAAGAAGGAAGATGGCTGGTATTACGAGCTTTGTGGAGGAGATAGTATCATACTTGAATTCAGGGGCACTGGAGTGAATCCACATCTTGTGAGGGATTTTGTATTTGAAATAAGCATACCTGTTGAGGATGGGTTATCAGAGGCAGCCAGTAAAGGTGTATCATTGCATAAACTGGATGATGGTGATGGGTTGAAAGTGGAGGTTAAGGGGGGTATAATAAGGATACATGGTGAAGGTAAGGTAAAGGTTGTGGATATATCGGGGAGGCAGGTATGGTCAGGGGAGATTGAAGTGATGAAGGAGATAGATGGTTTGAAGGGAGGAGTATACTTTGTGGTAAAGGGTAGATATGTGAGGAAGGTATGTTTAATAAGGTGATGCACATGATAATACTTGCGTTATTATTTATAACCTGTGCCAGGGGGACAGATTCCCTGTGGGATGAGAGGAATATATCAAGGACAGAAGGGTTGTCCCAGACCCCTTTTATAGCAGTAGATGGTAACAATAATATCTACATATCCTGGCCGGATGCAGAGAGTGGAAAAGAGGAAGTTTATTTCAGGGAAAGAATAAATGGCGAGTGGAGTGACATTGTAGTCCTTGATTCTTCCAACTGGGGAATTTCAAACACAAATATTGTCATAGACAGTCGTTCCAATTTACATGTTGTTTATGAGAATGATGGTGCAGTGTATTATCTTGAGCGGGAAGGTGGTGTATGGAAGGACAGGGTCATGCTTTCAGACAGTGGTGAGTCCTGTTCACAGCCGTGTCTTGGCATAGACAGTCTGGATAATCTTTATGTTATATGGGATTATCAGGTAGGAAGTGAATGGGGAATGAGATTAATGAAAAAGGTTAATGATACATGGAAGGGGAGGTTTTTGCCAGGATTTGAGTTAACCAATCCCCGGATGTATGTTAGTCCTGGAGGTGAGATACACATTGTGGCGGAAGGTGCTGGTCAGGTTCATTATTATCATTCGTCCGATGGTGGGGAGAATTGGGATCGGATTGTAAGGTTTCCCAACAACAGGCCAGGGGGTGGAGAGTATTATGACTGGTTGCCATCGGTTGTTGAGGAGGGAGGGTATGTTTATGTATTCTGGACGAGGAGTATAGTTGGTGGTATAAAGGGGATGTATTACAGTGTGAAGCCACCTGGAGGGGAGTTTGGGGATACGACGAGGGTTGAGATGGATATGGAGGAGCCTAATTTTTCGTGTGTTGAGGGATATAATGGGTATATATATCTTGTGTGGAGGGAGACGGATGGTTCACAGACAGAGGTATATCTATCAAAGAGGCGTGTTCCAGATGGTGCATGGTCAGAACCCTATAATGTTTCACACACAGAGACAAATTCAATTCCTGCAGATATGTTTGTAGTAAAAAAAGGTGTAGTATATGTTGTATGGGGAGAAGAGTTTGGGTATATGGATTATGACATCTACTTTGATGAAATAGCGTATTGACTTCATAGGTACCGAGCGTTCACAAGTTCACAACTTACATTCCCCATATTTCCATGATTGTCTTTCTAACAGTCTGATTTTTAGTCTTATGCGGATAATTTCTATGCATTTTGCCTTTTTCTCCTTTTTGTTTTGCATATATTAAGGTGCATTTACATTATCATTTTTTTTTACTTATGGTTTTTAGATGGGGTTGTTAATATTATTTTTTGTCAGAGAAGTTATTGACAGAGATGGCTTTTAAGTTCATTGTGATGGAGGCTGGGTGAGACCTGGTGGTAAGGGATAAATTGCTGGTGAGATGGGAGTGATAGACTTGTGAACTTGTGAACGCTCGGCACCCTGCTGAGGTCCTGACAAAATTACCCTCTTCATACAGCCTTCTGGCCATGTGGCTCCCTATGAATCCCCCTGCTCCACAGATAAGATACCTTTCTCCCATAGAACCTCCCCTTTTTTTAATATTAACCCTTCAAATAAATGTGTCAATAAATTTTTCCTGAAAGCCTTGACAATGTATTCATTGTCTTTTAAAATATATTAAGCTGGAGGTGATTATGAAAAGGACATTGTTCTTAATAGCAATGCTTTATATGGTTTCAATATCTCTCTGGGCTGAAAATGAGAAGGTCTCCGGGTATATAGACATTCCAACTGCAAGAACAGCTCAGCCTGGTATCTATCTTAATCTTACTGGTAGTTATGCCTTTGGAGAGGACCCATATTCAGTGGATGTCAACGGAATAATTGGGTTGTCCATCAACAATCTTGAGTTCTATCTATCCGGTTTCACATTGAACTCGTGGGTTCTGGATTTCAAGTATACCTTCCTTAAAAAGAAAAACATGTCCTTTGCATTTGGAGTTGATAGAATAACCTATCAGGAATACATAACCCCTGTTGGCTCGGGGGAATCAACAGGTTATACTGATGAGAGGTACATCACAAGGCCACCTGAGTGGTTCTCTGCGTATGTTGTGGGAACATTTCCCCTCGGAGATTTCCTTGAAGCAACAGTGGGACTTGGAAGGGGTAGGTTTGTTGGGTATGGACCACGTAGCAGATATTTCAACATAGATTACTTTTTCAACAGCGAAGGTGTTATCCCTGTGTCTGGAACACATCCAGAATATGCTGTTGGCCTATTTGGAGGAATAAGGATTAAATTCACACCCTATGCATGCTTTGTTATAGAAGAGGATGGAAGGGATGTTAATACGGGTCTTATTCTTGGTAATGATAAAATAAACGTCCACCTGACACTGACAAAACTGGAACAGATTACCGACCTTCCCCTTGCCAATGTGAGGATGGACCTTTCTGTTGGGGCCCAGATGATGCCCATACTTGAAAGGAAAACCGGATTTATTGTCTTCAGAATTTACGACCAGAAGTCCAAGTCTCCACTTTCTGCTGTGGCGAAGTTGTATAATGCACAGGGTAAACCTGTAATGACGGTGAATATTCCACCTGAAGGCATTATCAGGAAGGAGATACCTGCTGGTAGATATAAGATAAAAATTGAGTCCAATGGTTATAAGTCAAAAACAGGAAGGCTCCGCATCAGGGAGAACAAAAAGATAGACCTGAAGGTTGGTCTTCTGAAGAAGTTAAGCCCTGAAGAGGTTGCTGTTATTGAAGCCCTGAAAAGGGCAAGGAACAAGATTGGTAAAGGGGATTTGCTTGGAGCAATGGCTGAGGTGAATGGTGCCTTAAAAATA
The DNA here is from genome assembly GCA_003646055.1 of bacterium. Lineage (GTDB taxonomy): Bacteria > Hydrothermota > UBA3072 > UBA3072 > B12-G15 > B12-G15. Next base: position 1,070 of record QNDZ01000156.1, on the reverse strand, counting down.
CTTCCCTCATCATCTGATGCCCTTGCCATGAAAAAAGAAGTGGAAGGGCTTATTGAGGCAAAGGTTTCTGAATTGAGGAAGAAGGCAATTGCACTTGAAAAGTCAAAGCCATCTGTTGCAATAAAAATCTGGCAGGAGGTTCTTCGTTACAAACCTGGGAATAAGGAGATTGTTGCAAGGATAGATAAACTGAATAAAGAAATCAAGGCAGCAAGGGCAGCTGCGAGCAGAAAGCCTGCAAGGAGAACAACAACAAGAAAGAAGCCTGCTGTGAAGAAGCCTTCAAAGGCAACACTCAACAATTGGTACAAACAGGCTGTTAGATATTACATGAGTGGTAAATACAGACAGGCCTACAACCTGCTTACGAAGATATTAAAATACGACCCAAACAACAAGAAGGCAAAGAGGTATCTGAAGAAGGTCAAGGCAAAACTCTGATGCTTTACAGGGATTCGGGGGTGGATATTGAGAGGGCGGATGATGTAAAAAAGAAGATTGCTCAACTCGTGAAGTCAACCTTTAATAAAAATACATTAACAGAGATAGGCGCCTTTGGTGGCGCCTTTAAGTTTGGTGATAAGATACTTGTTTCAAGCACAGATGGTATAGGAACAAAGGTGATACTTGCAAGGATGATGAATGAATTTGAGGGGCTTGGTCATGACATTGTGAATCATTGCGTGGATGACATTCTCACACTTGGTGCACTCCCTCTATTCTTCCTTGACTATTATGCTGGTCATACAATAGACAACAGGGTTTTACTACCGTTTATAAAAGGTGCAACAGATGCCTGCAGGGAGAACGGGGTTGTGCTTATTGGTGGGGAAACAGCTCAACTTCCAGACCTTTACAAAGAAGGTGATTTTGATATTGCAGGTTTCATTGTAGGGTATGTTGAGAACAGGATTATTGATGGGAAGGGGATAAAATCAGGTGATAAGGTATATGGACTTCCATCCTCAGGTCTCCACACAAATGGTTATACACTTGCAAGGAAGGTTTGTTTTGAGATAAAGGGATTCACACCAGATACCTATATACAGGAACTTGGAGAAAGTATAGGG
>QNDZ01000155.1 GCA_003646055.1 bacterium | reverse complement strand
ATGAGGTTTGCAAAGGATTTACCTGTTGAACCATTATAACCATGAAAGGAGGTGCAAAGTGTTTCCTGTGGTACTTTTCATATCCTTTCTATTTCCCCAGATTCTTCCTGGAAAAATCTGGAATGTTGATACACTTGGAAGTGAAGGGGATTCTCTCCAGAAGTATATTTCCATTGCCCATGATTCTTCCCTTGCATACAGCAGGATTGATACGGTGCTTCTATCAGGTGGAACATACCATGTTAATGTAAACTATTTTCTTGATACTGCCTACGGACTTATCGTTTCTGATTCTGTTGTTCTGCTTGGCAGTAGTGGGGCTCCTGCGTGTACCCTTGATGCAGTATCTGAAGACCTGTCAGACACAGCACTTCATGTAATCTTCATTGACAGTGTTGGATACGATACACTTGAATGCAGGGTTTTTATAAAGAACATAACCCTGATAAATGGTTATGCCAGAGGACAGAGAGGACTGCACAATTGCGGTGGTGGAATACTCTGCCTCTTTTCAGCCCCTGTTATAGAGTCCTGTTATTTCTTTAACAATCGGGCAAGCAATGGAACAGCAGGTCATGGTGGTGGAATCTTTGGGGCAAATTACTCAAGAATCAGAATAAAAGATTGCTGGTTCAAACGAAATAGTGTTAAGCACAACTCATCCCAGAATTATGGGATGGGTGGAGCAATCGGTATATATGCCTATACAGATGCAGAGATATTGAACTGCAAAATGGAAAACGATTCAGTGGTAAACTCTGGACAGGGTGGTGGTGCAATAGGTATTTCATACCACTGTAATGTTCGCATCTCAGGATGTGAAATCAATGAGAATTATTCATACAATGGTGGAGGTATCTACACAGAGAGTTATACAAATCTTGAGGTTAACAATTCACGTTTCTACTTTAATACATCTTTCAATCTGGGTAGTGCCATTTACTGCCAGTCCCCCACAGCAGGGGCATTCACAAACAATGTCATTGTGAATAATTACAGCCAGGGCAATTCAACAGTCTATCTTTATGGTGTTGCAACGGGTTATAACACCTTTCACCTCTCGGGTGAAAAAATCCTTTATAACACTACAGCAGATGGTCCTGCTGGATTATATATAAATGCAACCAATGTAACCATAGTAAAAGGCATTGTGTATGAAAACCGTGCTGGTGAAGATATCTACAGTGAACCAGGAGGGATATTGATTGGAGGATATTCAAATGTGGATATGAGAAGAAGCATTATAGCCAGCAATTCAGCAGGGAACTATGGAGGAATATTTGTTCAGGGGTATGCATCCCTTAATATGGACTCCTCAATGATTGTTGATAATGGGGGTACAGAGAAGACCTATGGTGGCACATTTTTTATCAGTTCACCTGATGGCTCTGTCAGTGTTTACCATTCAAACCTGTATTACAACACCTTCCAGCCTGACTCTGAAATCTACAATGGAAACAGTGATACCCTGTTGTTCACAGAAAACTTCTGGTGGGACACAACCTACAGTGAAATAGAAGCCCTTTTCTGGGGTAATGGTGATTTTTCAAACTGGTTCCTGAGCCCACCAGACAATGTTCCTGGTGAGCCATACAGTGTTGACTCTGTACTGAATTTTTCAGACACCCTTTACAATACTGTGGTGAGTTACCTCTCAAATCCTGATACCCTTTTCCTGAGAATATTCGGGAGTGGCAGATGTCAGGATATTCAGGATGTTGCAGTGGCATTACTGAGGAGCAGTATTTATCCTGATGGTATTGCAGTTGCACTTCTGGAGAGTGATACCTCTTCTGGAATCTTTCAGGGATTATCCCATGTGGAAGAGTCAACGGGTGATGATGGTATACGGGTTGATGACATACATCAGACAATCAGGGTTCACCCCTATGGTGATACCATATTTATCACGACCAATGTGGACACAGGGAAAATCTTCAAGGTGGTGTATAAAAATGGACTTGTCCCTGAAATTACCCTTTCAGACTCAAGCCATGATTATGGGACAGTTATACCAGGAGACACAGCATCATGGACACTATACATAAAAAATGAGGGAAGTTATCAACTTGTTGTGGACAGTTTTGTTGTGGACAACCCTTCATTCATTGTGGATACAACTGCACCATTACTCATACCATCTGGAGATTCAGGCGGTGTTGAAATTCTCTGCATACCGTCTGACACGGGAAACCTTTCAGGTATTCTCCATGTATATTCAACTGACCCTGACGAGTCCATCTCAAATGTGAATCTCTATGCCTATGCAACTGGTATTGAAGAAGTGCAGGAAAATCATTACAAAATTTATGCAGACCTTTCAGGGAACATAACATTTGAATTCCTTGGAAACAGGGCATCCAATTTTTCATTCGTGATATACGATGCCGCAGGCAGGGTCATGGAAAAGAGGGAGTTAATTGCAAGGGTGCAGGGAAAAAGAATAAAACTCTTCAGTGGATTGAAATCAGGAATTTACTTCCTTCAGATAAACAAGGAAGAGGTAAAGAGGCTCACAGTAATAAAATAGAGAGGAAGCAGGAAGGCAAACTGTCAAATTGTCAACCCCCGTCCCCGGAGGGGATAAGGGAAAGGCCGGGTGGTGCCCGGCCTTTTTGTTTTTTATGTTTCTGGTGTTTTAATTCCCTGTAATTTTCCTTACATACCCCTGAACACAAATGAGGCAAGCACGTTCACATTGCTCTGGGTAACATCGTCTCCATAGTATGTGTATGAACTTGGACCAATCTGCATGGAGAAGTCAAAGTTTATGTTAGGAAGAAGAAGCCCTGTTCCAAATGTGATGTATTTACCAATGACCTGGTCGCCTTCATTACCAAAAGAATCAGTGTTGAAGTAAGTCCTCGGGTCTGTCATGAAGCCAATCCTGAAGGGGATTACAATGGGACCAAGGCTGAGAAGATACTCAAGCCCAACCCTAAATTGATTACAGTCAGGCAGGTCATTATTATATGTAGTTCCGTTCTGCTCAACCTCCATGTTACTGTATTTCCTCATCTCATAGTCAATAGAGAATGTGAGTGAGGAGAAGTTCAATGCCACACCAAAACCAAGCATCATAGGCCAGTGAAGTATTGCAGAGTCCACATAGGTGGTATCAAAATTTGTATACATTCCTGTTCCAATTGCATGTACATTATACTCTGTGTTGTACTTCATCTGGAAGGGCAGTCTCATTGTTGCACCAATCTTTATAAATCCACCTGGAGGGGTTATCAGTCCGCCAAGAACAACACCAACCCCCATAACCTCGTAATTTTTTGTCCGTGTGTAATCCCATGTGTTTGTATCTGATGCCTCATAATAATATTTATATTCACTGGTTGGTCCTTTGAACCAGATGTCTGTTGCAACACCCATTGCAATCATTGGCAGGTCTATGGCAATCGCAGGGGTTATAGCGCTATATGCACCAGAAACTTTGGAAGATATTATGGTTATAGAATCAATACTGGTATCAGCATACGAGTAGTCCCAATATACATCAATCATGTTGTGATATGCTGCTGCAAGAACAAGGTTGGAGAATCCAGTGGAAATTGGCATGACAAGGGAGGCAAAGTCTATAGTACTGTGTGAATTGGAGTACCATTCATCCCCGTTTAATGTTGCAGTTTCCATTTTGAATCCACCCATAATACCAACCTCTGGTTTAATAAGCTGGGTTAATCCTGCTGGGTTCCAGGTAATGGCAGATGCATCATCTGACATTGCTATAAATGCACCACCCATACCCAGTGCCCTTGCACCTGAACCCATCAGATTGAAATTCATCTCCTGTGCAAAGGCAGTAAGTGAAACTATTGCAAGAGTCAGGAGAAGTGCCTTTTTCATTTGAAACCTCCTTCCTATTTAATTATAACCTTGTCTCCAACCATGGGAGTCTCAGTGGATTTCACAATGTGGCACTCGGTGAGTTTTGGCTGAACAACCCTTGCCACTGCTTCACATACATGGATTATTTTCTTTCCGAGAACCTCACCTGTTACAGGATTCTTAATGGGTTCACCTTCCCTGTAAACAACAACCTTTAGCCCCTTCTTTATTCCTTTGTCAGAACCAATATCAATGAATATGGTTGTGTCCTCCACCTGGACAACATATCCTTCAACCTCCGGGACATCTGCAACAATCTGGTTTGCTATCTGGTCAACAATCTTCTTTATTGAGGTTATATCCTTGCTGTAAACATAAGCATCCTTTGATGTTATTATACCCGCAGTCTCTGTATCAATGAGTCTTGCGTCGAGGCTCACAGTTCCTCCTGTTGAGGATACACTTCCAAGGAGTATGGCATCAAGCCCTATTCCCTTACCAACACGGGCAGCTGTTGCAGCATCAACAATACCAGAGATCTCAAGTTGCTGTTCCTGTAATACCTTTTCAAGTTCAGCTCTCTCCATGACATCAAATCTTCCAAGATTCACAAGGGAGGTTATCATCTTATCAAGAACCATGTCACCTATATCAACGGATAATCCCTTTGTTTCAAAGGGAAGGACCGCTATCTTCATTCTTTCAACAGGTCTCTCCTTGCTTTTCTGAGGAGTGGGTTTCTGGTATGTGGTGGTAT
>QNDZ01000154.1 GCA_003646055.1 bacterium | reverse complement strand
GCTGGCTTCACTGCACAGGTAAAGGACTGGTATGGATATGAGACAGTGGTGGACTCCCCCATCACATGGTATTCAAGGAAGAAAAAGGAACACTTTGGTTTTGACCTTGGCTCTGGAAATTTCGTCATTGATTTTGACAGGCAGTCAGAGTACAGGGGTGTGTACAAATATGAAATTGGTGGATCACAATCTGACACCTCCTTCTATAAAAGGCTTTACAGAAGGTCAAGGATACACCTTGAATACAGGATAAAAAGAGGAATGGTATGGATAAGATATGCTGAACTCCTGTTCCCGGATGGTTCTTACTATTCAAGTATCCAGCCCGGTATTTTTCTTAAACACAGAGGATTCTGGATTAAACTGTCCAATCTCTATTTTATAAAGGGACAGGGGCTCAACTGGGATTACCTGTTCTACCACTCCTTCATCCAGAAACTCATGATTTCACAATATCTGTGTACGGGATACAGGGAACTCACTGAAATGCGGTTCGGCTGGAATGGTAAATTCAGGTATGTAAAAGCAGGATTTGAAGGCATTCTCACAAAGCCAGGTATCCTATCAGAATATTTATCCCTTGAATTAAACCCATACTTCAGAACAAGGGGCAAGATCGGGGTTGGTGGAGACATAAGGTATATGAGATATAAATGGCCTGATTTTAACACAGACTTCACTGCACCATTCGTCTATTTGTTTTACAGACCTTCTAAAAACTCTGAATTCAGAATATCTCTGGGGCTTGACCCCTACGATTTTGAAGACCAGAAGAGGGCAAGGGAGACATACCTTGAAAACAGGGGTGTAGGCCTGAATGCCATCAAAAATTATACAGGTTTCACAAACATCCTTAAGCAGGCAGAGAAATCCCTTGCTGATTATAAAAAGATTGAACTCAGGGCAACAGTGAGGTTTCCATGAGAAGGGTTGTTTTAATTCTCTTCATTGTAGCAGGCTGTTCCATGATAAACTGGATAAAACCAAGGATACCTCCTCCACATAAGGTGAGGGGTGGAGTAAAATTCCAGTTCTATGCACCATCTGCAAAGTTTGTTACACTTGCTGGAGACTTCAATGGATGGGGAGGAACTGCAATGGGAAGATACGACCCGAATATTGACCGGATGTATGATGATGGAACACATGGTGACGCAAAGGCAGGGGATGGTATATGGACCATTATAAAACCATTGAGGCCGGGAGTTTATCAATACAAATTTGTTGTTGATGGGATAAACTGGTACACAGACCCCAACAACCCTGAAACCATTCAGAGTGGTGGATACACGAATTCTGTTGTGAGGGTCAGGTGATATTTCTTCTCTTTTCTCTCCAGTACTCAAACGAATGGGTTCTTGTAAGGACCCCTGATACAACAAACCTTGGTGGGCTGAAGATAGTGAAGCATCTTTTTGGTGAATGGTACAGGGTGGCATTACCAACTGGTGCAGATGCACTGAAATTTTCAGAATCACTGAAAAAATCAAAGGGAATAGAGGACGCATCACCTGATTATATATGCCATGCACTCATGGTTCCGGATGACCCATACTACAAGTATCAGTGGAATCTGAAGAAGTTCATAAAACTGGAGGATGCATGGGACATTGCTGGTGGCGGTTCATCTGACATAATTATCGGGATTCTTGACACGGGTTGTTCATTTGAAGAATATCCTGTTCCTGACAATGAAAAGGATAATGTTATTGGTAATTCCTACCATATCTATGATGATTACAACAGGTCATCATTTGTAGAAGGATACGATTTTGTGAATGAGGACGATCATCCCAATGATGACAATGGACACGGAACCATTGTATCCGGTGTGATAATTGAGGCAACAAACAATGGAAGGGGTGTTGCTGGAATAGCATTCAACACAAGGGTGATGCCTGTAAAGGTTCTGGACTATGACGGAAATGGATATATCTCAGACATATCAAGAGGGATTATTTATGCTGTCAAGCATGGTGCGAGGATACTGAATATGAGCCTCGGGAATACGGAGGATGTTGCCGTTTTAAGGGATGCTGTAACCTATGCCTCAAACAATAGTGTTATAATGGTTGCTGCATCAGGGAATGATGGAGTTGAGGGTGTTTACTACCCTGCTGCATATCCTGAGGTCATAGCAGTTGGTGCCTATGACTCACTAGGAAGGCTTGCAAGTTATTCTAATTACGGCCTTGAGATTGAATTCCTCGGACCTGGTGGGGATATAATTGACTCTGACACGATGCTTGTGTATCAGCAGGGTTTCAGACCATATGTTGATGACTATAATCTGGCAATTCTTGACACTGTTCACTACTATGGACTAATTGGAACATCCCTTGCATGCCCTCACATAACCGCACTGTGTGCACTTATGCTTTCTGTTGCACCTGAACTCAGGCCAGAGAATGTGAGATATATACTGAGAAACACTGCACAGGACTTTGGTCTGCCTGGATGGGATATGTTTTCAGGATACGGAATACCTGATTTTAAAGAGGCTGTGAGGACTGCCTACTTTATCAGCCACTTTGAGAGTTTAAATGATATTCTTACCATCCAGGGAGATTTTGGTAACGAAAAAACGAGTGGTGCAAGTGTGCTATCAACTGGAAACTTCTGGTTAACCCAGGACTCATCCTATACCCTTCCTGTTGACCTTAAATTGGTAAACTCTGTTGGACAGGTGGTTCAGGAATTTACACTCCATGGAACATACAATTTGAGTATTGAAAAATCAGGGGTGTATTTCCTCTATGGCTCAGGAAGGGCAGGGATAAAACTTATTGTAACAAAATAACCAAACCATTAAAAGGAGGAATTCATGAGAAAACTGTTATTCACAATCCTTTTCCTCACCATAATTGTTTATGGAGACAACCTGTTGCAGAACCCATCATTTGAGACATGGGACAATGACACAACCCCCACGGGCTGGGTTATTGCAACCTCTGGGTTCAGGATTGCCCAAGAGGAAGGAACATTCCACTCTGGCACTTTCAGTGGCTATGTTACTCTGAGAAGCACATCAACACAAAGGATAGAGCAGTATGTGGATGTGGAACCCCTCTTAACCTATTACTGCTCCCTGTGGGTCTGGCAGGATGACCCGCATGTAAGAACAAGGATATACATAAGGTGGTACGATTCCACCGGCTCACAAATTTCCTCCACTTCTTCTGGATATTCTGACCCAGATTCTATGCATATTTGGCAACTCCTCACAGTGGATGCACAGGCACCCGATGGTGCAGATACTGCCCATTTTGAGATAAGGTTTTATGATGTTGCATGGGGAGACTCCATTGACTCCTCCATGTGCCACATTGATGATGCATTTATGGGGCTACCTGCAAACATACCACCTGCAATTGGCTCCTTTGAAAGATTCCCAATAATACCAAGACCATCTGTAAACCAGACAATCAGTGCAATCATAACAGATGATGGTAGTGTTGCCTCTGACACCCTGTATTATTCAACAGATGGCTCAAGTTTCTCACCTGTTACACATGATAGTTTATCAGGAACAAGGTATTACTACACCATACCTGGACAGTCTGGAGGCACTGCTGTTTACTACTTTGTCCGTGCAATGGATAACCTTGGAGTCTCCTCTGGCTCTGATACACTTGTTTACAGGGTATATCCACCTGCCACTGATACTGTGAAGAACAGTGGTTTTGAATCCTGGCAAACAGATTCCATTCCAGAATTCTGGAACATAGAGAATGCAAACTATGTGAAGGTCACAAAAAGCACAAATGCATATTCAGGCACATACAGTGCAAAACTTGAGCGTATTGTTACAAACCACAACAGTGGTATATACCAGAAGATTAAAGTGGATCCATTTGACACCGTCGTTGTTTCAGCATGGTTTTTTGACAATGACCCTGATGTGAGGGCAAGACTGTGGTTTACATGGTACCTATGGGATGGCTCCTACACCAACAATTTTGATGGCTATACAGTGGACTCATCAGGATGGCAGATGCTCTCTGACACAATCATTGCACCAGATATGGCAGACACACTCTCAATAAGGATAAGATTATATACCGAAGGAGGAGATTCATTAGGTGTGGTCTATCTTGATGGCGTGAGTGCCATTCCATATGGTATAGATGAGCCCGTTCCTTCTATTAGCAAAAATAAAGGTGTTATTATTGGAAGTACTATATCCCTTATCCTTGAAAATCCTGGAATTCATAATATAAAAATAACAGATATTACTGGAAGGGTTTTAATGAATAAAATTATTCACACCGGGATAAAAAATGAAAAAATAAACATAAATACTGGTAATCTCAAAAGAGGTGTTTATTTTATAATAAACGATGGAAGGGTCAGGAAGGGGATAAAGATAGAATAAAAAAGGAGGTGGTATGAGCCTTATACTGGATATAGTAGCAAGGGAAATCCTTGACTCAAGGGGAAATCCAACAATAGAAGTTGATTGTATAACAGAGTCTGGTGCCTTTGGGAGGGCACAGGTTCCATCAGGTGCATCAACAGGTAAGCATGAGGCACTGGAACTCAGGGATGGTGAGGATAGGTACAATGGGAAGGGTGTACTGAAGGCAGTGCAGAATGTGAATGAT
>QNDZ01000153.1 GCA_003646055.1 bacterium | reverse complement strand
GTGTCCCCTGTCCAGTAAAGGGCAACGCTGTATGCCTGCTTCATATACCTCTCAACAATCTCACCAAACATCTCCTTTTCTCCATTCTTCACCTTCCTTATGATTTCTGTATCCGACATCTCATTATATTTACTCATTCTTTTCCCTTTTTATTCAAATATTCCTTCACCCATTCAAGATACCTTGCAATCTTCCTCTCATACCCGATCAATTTTGGATGGTAAAATCTTCTTCCCTTCAATTCTTCAGGGAGATACTCCTGTTTTACAACACCATACTTATAATCATGAGGGTATCTGTATCCTTTACCATAACCCAGTTTCTCCATCAGTTCTGTTGGGGCATTCCTTAAATGTAGAGGAACAGGTGTATCTGGAAACTCTTTAACTGCCCTCTTTGCCTCCTTGTATGCCAGATATGCAGAGTTGCTTTTTGGTGCTGTGGCAAGATATATTGTTGCCTGTGAAAGTGGAAGGAATCCCTCAGGCATTCCTACAAATTCAACTGCTTCCTTGCAGGCAACTGCAACCACTATTGCCTGCGGGTCTGCATTTCCAATATCCTCAGAGGCAAGAATTACAAGCCTCCTTGCAATGAATACGGGGTCTTCTCCACCTTCAAGCATCCTTGCAAGGTAATAAAGTGCTGCATCAGGGTCACTCCCCCTTACAGACTTTATAAATGCTGAAATCAGATTGTAATGTTCCTCACCCTTTTTGTCATACGGCACCCTTCTCTGGAGGATATTCACAATGATTTCTTTATCAATCAAACCATTTTTACCAGTGGTCTCTGCTGCAATTTCAAGCGTATCAAGTGCAATCCTTGCATCACCGCCTGAAATCTCAGCGAGGAATTTTATGGTTTCATCAGATATTTCAGGAGAAATCTCCTTCATCCTCTCATCCCTTTCAAGTGCCCTCTTTATAAGAATCTCTATATGTTCAGGTAGCAATGGATAAAGTATGTAAACCCGTGTCCTTGAAAGCAGGGGTCTGATTACCTCAAATGAAGGGTTTTCTGTTGTTGCACCAATCAGAACAATTATACCCTTCTCCACATACGGGAGAAAGGCATCCTGTTGAGCCTTGTTGAATCTGTGAATCTCATCAATAAAGAGTACTGTTTTTTTATTCTCCCTTTTTATTCTATCCTTTGCCCTTTCAACAACTGCCCTCACATCCTTTACACCTGAAAGAACAGCACTCAGGTTCTCAAAGTATGCATCTATTGACCTGGCTATTATCAAAGCAAGTGTGGTCTTACCACAACCAGGCGGACCCCAGAATATCATTGAAGGAATCTTCCCCTCTTCAAGAAACCTCCTTATAGGCCCATCCTCACCTGTCAGATGTTCCTGACCAATGAATTCATCAAGGGTTTCAGGCCTTATTCTGTGGGAAAGGGGAGGAAACCCCTCCCCTTTGTCCCATTTTTCACCCTGAAAAAAGAGTTTTTTCTTTACAGTTTAACCCCCACCATAAAACCATACTTTCTCAATGGGTCATAGGTGTCTGTTGCCTCATTGTAGGCAAATTTCTGCTGAATGGTGCCTGTTCCATAAACCTTCCAGAAAAGCCTGTGGGAGATAACAAATGTGAACACAGTGTGTTCATCCTTTCCCAGGAAGACAATATCCTTTGAGGATTCTATACCATCCCTGTCCCACATAACAAGGAGTGGCCAGTCCTTTATCACCTGTGTTGCATCAAGCACAAGATGGATTCTACCACTGTAAGGAATGTTCCTGTAGTATGTGTAGGTTCCACCTAATTTCAGCCTTCCAAGTGCAGTAGCATAGAGTTCACCATAATAACCATCAAAATTACCATTATAACTGGCAAGGACACTGTCCTTCCATGCCCTCTGTGCCTCATAGAATGGGTCAAAGTATGAGGGAATAAACTGATTGGTTATCCTTCTCTTCTCAAACTTAGCACTAACCTGAACAAGATTTGATGGGAGCCTTATATCCGTTCTTACACCAAGTGCTGTTCCACTTCCGTAGTCAAGTGCCTTACCATAATCATAATAAAATGTGAGTGAGAAGAGGTCTGCAAGCCTCAATGGAAGCCCTGCATCAAAACTTGCCATTGCTATATTAGCATCTAAATGGAAGTCCTTTACATATGTTCCACCAATCTCAAAGTTTCTTATTATTGGTATGGGTGCAACAAACCATATTGGTCTCACAAATGCCCTCAATCCAAAAACCTCTGGCTTTCCGAGATTTGAATAGAGGAGCTGTGCACCAAACTTCTTCATATCAGATTCAATCAGGACACCTGACTTTCTCGTATTCTCATCTATGGTATTTGTGTAATTATCCACGAGGAAGCCATAGGCAAGTGTAACATGGTCAAGAACCCCTATTCTGAAGTAGAATGGAGAATATTTTTTACCGAGTCTCAGATATCTTATTGTTGCCATTATATCTGATGGTGAATCCCAGTCAGCAGTCCTGAAACCTGCCTGAGGACTGTATCTGAAGGGAATATCAAGACCCACACCAACAGGTCCAAGGCTGAGTTCTGGCTGGATTGATAAACTGAACCAGAGGGTATCATTCATAAAATCAGCACCCATCCCTCCAAAGAAAGAAAATCCACTACCATCCTCACCCTGGGGTACATCCTGAGCAACAAGAACCAGTGAAAGAATCATAACACCGAGCAGCATTTTACGCATATTCACCTCCTTTTTAGTGATTTGAACCTCCTATGTCTTTCCTGAAATACATACCCTCAAAGTAAATCTTACCAATCTCCTTATACGCCTTCTCCCTTGCCTCCTTAAGTGTCTCACCTATTCCTACAACATTCATCACTCTTCCCCCTGAGGTATACAACTTACCATCCTCGTATTTTGTCCCTGCATGGAAGAGGAATTCAGGTTCTGAAAAGAACTTAATCTCCTTCCCCTTTTCATACTTTCCAGGATAACCCTTTGAAGCAAGAACAACGCACACGCAATACCCATCCCTCCACTCAAGTCCAGATGGAGCAGAACCCTCACTCACGCTGAAAAGCGTATCAACAAAACCACTATTCACCATTGGAAGGAGGCACTGGGTTTCAGGATCACCAAACCTAACATTGAACTCAAGCACCTTCACCCCATCATCTGTTAACATTATGCCAGCATAAAGAACACCTGTAAAATTCATGTCCTCCCTTTCAAATCCTTCCTTCATTCTTTTGAAAATGACCTGGTCTATCTGGGAAAGCAATTCATCATCAATATCAGGTACAGGCGAAAATGCACCCATTCCACCGGTGTTGGGTCCTTTATCCCCATCAAATATCTTTTTGTGGTCCCTTGAAGGCTTTAATAATATGTATTCTCCTCCACCAAATATCCCAATAATGGATGCCTCCCTGCCTTCCAGGAATCTCTCCATAACAACCCTTTCCCCTGCCTCACCAAATCTCTTATTTATCATAATGTCTTCAAGTGTCTTGATTGCATCCTTCTTTGAATACACAATGATAGAGCCCTTTCCAGCAGCAAGCCCAACTACCTTTATCACATGTGGATAATCAATTTTTTCAGCATATCTAACAGCACTATCAAAATCATCAAACTCCTCGTAATCTGCTGTTGGAACATTATACCTCTTCATAAACTCCTTTGCATATCCCTTGTCTCCTTCAAGCCTTGCGCACCTTTTATCAGGTCCAAAAATCTTGAGCCCATTCTCCCTGAACCTGTCAACTATTCCGTCAACAAGGGGTGCTTCAGGTCCAACAACAGTAAGATCTATGGAGTTCTGGCTTGCAAATTCCACAGGATCTGTATCAGGTGAGAGGTTTTCCCCTATTGAGACAGTTCCACCATTGCCCGGCAGGAAGTATAATGAAACATCTGGAGAATCCTGTTTGATTCTCCAGCCTATGGCATGCTCTCTTCCACCACCACCAATAACAAGAATCTTCATACATAAATTTTAAGTGAGAACCCCTCTTATGTCAACACTGAACCCATCCTTTCATAATACTCCGACTGAAAAATGAATAAATGGACTGAATTTCCCAACTTGAAATATGGGTATTTGTGGTTAGAATCGTTTATATGGAAGATGTTAAGATAATAAAGAAGATTGCCACTGGTGGAATGTCCACCATATATCTTGGTGAATGGAAGGGTCAGAGGGTTGTTTTGAAAAAACTGCACCCTCACCTATCCTCTGATACAAAGTTTGTTGAGAGATTCAAAAGGGAAGCCACCATTCTCAAAGACCTCCACCACAAAAATATTATAAATTTCCTTGACCTTGTGGTAAAGGATGAAGACCTCCTGATGGTGCTTGATTATGTGGAAGGTGTAAACCTTGAGGAACTTATCAACAGGGGAAGGTTTCCTGTGTCTGTGTGTGTGAACATAGGTACGCAGATAGCAGGTGGGATGGCATACGCACACTCAAGGGGAGTGATTCATAGAGACCTAAAACCAGGAAACATAATAATCTCAAAGGATGGTATTGTTAAGATAACAGATTTTGGGCTCGCCTTCAGGGAAAGGTTGAGATTCACTGACCCAGGTGTGTACATTGGAACACCAGGTTATATGGCACCAGAAGTAATTTCAAAGGGGAAGTATTCTACAAAGAGTGATGTC
>QNDZ01000152.1 GCA_003646055.1 bacterium | reverse complement strand
TATTCCTGTCAGGAATTTTGTTACAAGGAAGATACTTGAACAGGCAGGTCTCTCCTCAATCAGGGTAATGATTGCGGGTGGTGCAGCACTCAAGCCTGAAGTGGAAGAGGGTATAAGGGCACTCGGTATCGGGATAGTTCAGGGTTATGGCCTTTCCGAGGCATCGCCGGTTGTCACAATAAATCCACCTGACAGACCAAAAATCGGTTCAATTGGGCTCCCATTACCTGAGACAGAGGTCAGAATTCACAACCCCGACCAGGATGGAATTGGAGAACTCATTGTTAAAGGAGAACACGTGATGCAGGGATACTACAACAACCCTGAGGCAACTGCAGAGACCATAATGGATGGATGGCTTCACACTGGTGACCTTGGATATATGGACGAAGATGGATATTTTTACATAACGGGCAGGAAAAAGGCAGTGATTGTTACACCGGGTGGTAAGAATGTATTCCCTGAAGAACTGGAGTACAAACTCCAGCAGATTGACATTGTTGAAGAGGTTCTTGTAATTGGTGTTTTTGACAGTGAAAAGAAGGGCGATGAGATAATGGCAATCATATATCCAGACTGGGAATTGCTTCCAGAGTGTACAGGTGATGATAGAACTGCATGTGCAAGGGAGAAACTTGAAGGATTGATTAAAGAACTCAACGCAGAACTCCCTCCATACAAGAGAATAAAGTACATTGAGGTAAGGGAAGAGGAGTTTCCCAAAACCACCACAAGAAAGATAAAAAGATACCTGTTCCAGAATGTGAAAAAAATATAAGAATTTTAGGTGGACATAAAAGTACAATCCCGTATATTATAATATGCTCCTATTCCTTTGTTCTGGTTTACAGTTAATCTTTACAGGTGATTTCTTACCTGCTCACAGATTGGTTCCATATATAAGAAAGGAACCAGTCCATCCAGTGAAGAATATTTATCCTCAGTTTGTCAGGGCTGATTTTGTAATAGTGAACCTTGAATCCCCCATAACGAATGTGGGTAAACCAGCCGACAAAAAATACACATTCAGGATACCAGAAACCTTTTCACCATATTTCAGATTATGGCACATTGATGCAGTGACCCTTGCAAACAACCACATAATGGATTATGGGGTGAAGGGATTGAAAAGAACACTTATCCATCTTGATGGTAATGGCATCAAGCACACAGGTGCAGGAATGAATCAGGAAGAAGCAATGAAACCAATTATTCTTGAAAAGGACGGAATAATTATTGGAATACTTGCATATTCATTAACATATCCTGAAAGTTTCTATGCAGGTAAAGAAAAACCCGGAACAGTGTATGGTTCGTATGGTAATATATTGAAAGGAATAGGCTCCATAAGGGACTCGGTTGACTTCCTGGTGGTTGCCTTTCACTGGGGTCAGGAATTGCTTGATACCCCAAAGGTTTATCAAAAAAAACTTGCAAGATTCTGTATAGACAATGGTGCTGACCTTGTAATCGGACACCATCCCCATGTCACGCAGGGTGAGGAGATGTACAAGGGTAAACTCATCGTGTATTCGCTTGGGAATTTTGCATTTGGCACCTTCTCAGAAAGGGGAAAGGGGGAGATGCTGGTGGTGGATATAAAAGGAGATTCAATCCATTACAACATCATCCCCCTTGAGGTAAGGCCTTCCCGCACTGATTTTTCACCTTATACACTGAAAGGTGAAAGGAAGTACAAATCCCACTTCACTCCACATAAACCTCAACCACATCCTCCCCATCCATTAATTTTACCATCTGAAACCTACCTCTATCCTTCAGAAGACTGAGCATCCTTTTAAATTCCTCCTGTTCTTTTTCATCATCCATGTTTATTATGTCAAAAAGTTTCTCTGTGAAGGAAATTGAGATCCTCAGACTGAGTTTATCACTTCCAGAATATATCTTCACCCTCAGGTCCTCTCCCTTTCCAGGTTGAAGCACCTCTGAATCATCAAGGAGGTATCCTTCAAGATGTGAACTGTCCGTATCCATTGTGATGAACTTTCCTTTCTTACCCTTGAATTCCTTGAATGCTCTCACAATACTATCCTTTTTGAAGTCCTCTCCATTATCATTGGCAATGGATATACCGAGCGCCATAAACTCTGCAGGAACCTGAACCCTTATAAACTCACCCTCATTCCCTGTTATGTCAAACCTGACAAAGAGTGATAAGAGTATAAAAATCATACCTACCTCCTTTCAAGTTCAATTACACCATTTGTTACAAGAATCTCCATTGGAATTTCCCCATCCCCTGTTGAAACATTTACCTCCATTGAGGAGAAACGCCTTGATACATCTGGATTCTTAAATCCTTCAAGTTTTATTGTTCCAGAGTTGGTCTTTGCATGAATCTTATAATCCTCACCCTTTATTCCTAATTTTACACTCCCATTAACAAGGTTCACATGCATAGAATCTTTAACCTGAACCTCACCACTAACCTTGCCATCCACAAGGTCTACACCCATACTTCCACAATCACTATCAAGGTTTACAACCCCATTCACAATGTCTATATCCATCTGCTTCCCATTACCCGTGAAGTCAACCTTTGCATTTACCGTGCTGATTTCCATATCTTCAATATCACAGTCTATCCTTATCTGGTTGTTTACGCCTTCCACAAGTATGGTATCTGGGGAAGGTGCTAACAGTTCAATGTCAACGCTTACATACTTTCTTCTCTTTACATTTATAAAAATCCTCCCATCTGAATACCTTTTCTCAATCAAGCCTGTGGTATCAACCCTTCCATACCTTTTGAAGATTTTATACTCTACTTTGACCTTTCCATCATCTGACTTTTCTATATCCACTCTACCATTTGGATTTGTTATATTAATAATACTGACGTTCTCCATATCCAGAGTGTCAACAATTACAACCACAGGCTCTTTCTTCCAGTTGACATGATAGGGATTGACTCCTTTCTTCTTCATTTCTATATCGACAAGGGTGCAGTCCTTCACTGTGGAAAATATCAGAAATGGAAGAACAAGAAAGGTGTTCAAAAACAAACTCAAAAACCTCATATTACACCTCCACCTTTTCAATCAACAGTGAAGAAATGTAAACAAGTATTAAGCCAAACAGCAGTGTTGCAAAAAACCAGTCAAGGGGTAGGGTCTTTGATATTTCTATTTCAGTGGTATGGATGGAGATTGTTACACCCGGAACAGTGGAAAAAATCTGCCTCAGCAATGGTAGAATTTTGCCATAGAGAATACCAATCCCTGCAAGGACTCCAAAGGTGACAAGGCCTTTCAACTTAGGGGAGTATCTTCCAACAATGTATGCAAAAACAGGGAATGGGATAATCAATGAGGCAGTCATTGAAAAGAACACTATCATTTTTATCACCTCATAAAGGGATATGCCAAGAGGATTCTCCGGGAGGGTGAGGATGTATGGAACAAAGAGAACAAGGGTATAGTAAAGAAAAACCTCAAGCACAACAACACCAATCTTTGTCAGTACAATCTCATAACCCCTGATGGGTAAAGAGAAAAGTGTGTAGATGGTATTCCTGTCCCATTCATCCTTAAACACCCCTATGGATTTGAGGAAAACATACAGGTACATGGGTGTTGATGTGATTGCCAGTGACACAGAGGAAGAGATGAATCTATTCCCTGAGAAAAGGTACATCAGGAGATTTACTCCGAGAACAAACCCTGCAATACCAATAATCCATCCCATCTCATCCCTTAACTCTTTTACAAAAAGATTATTCATTGTACACCTCCCTGAATATCTCCTCTATGCCTTTGCCGTATTCTGCCCTCAATTCATCTGCATCCCTGTGAAGGAAAACCGCTCCTTCTTTCAGGAAAATCACTGAGTCAAAGAGTTTCTCCACCTCCTTAACAATATGGGTGGAAAAAATCACAGTTTCATTCCCCTCAAGGGATTTTACAATTGCCTCCTCTATTCTTTCCCTTGAGGCAGGGTCTATACCACTGAGCGGTTCATCAAGGAGAAAAACCTTTGCCTCCCTTGATAGGGCAAGGAAAAGCCTCAGCCTTGCCCTGAATCCCCTTGAAAGTTCCCCAACCTTTCTGAACCTTTTAATGCCAAGAACAGACTGGAGCATTTCGGCCTTCTTTTTATTCCAGTCGTTAAAATAAGATGAATACCAACCTATACATTCCTCAACCCTCATCCAGGAATACAGTGTATCTATTTCAGGAACATAGGCTGTAAATTTTCTGGTCTTCCAGCCTGGTTTTCTGTAATCAATGGTCACTGTACCTGATGTAGGTCTCAGCATACCCATAAGGAGTTTAAGAAAGGTGCTCTTACCACTTCCATTTGGACCTACAAGCCCAACAAAACTTCCCTTTTTGATTTCAAGGGTAACATCTGACAATGCCTCAACCCCTGGATAAATTTTTGTGAGTTCAATTGCCTCAATCATAAAGCCCCTCCAGTATTTCTTTGATTTTCTCCTTCTCAAGCCCCAGTTCTTTCAAAGATAAAAGAAACCCCTCAAATGCCTCTTTCACCAGTTCCTTCTTTAGTTCCTCAACCTTCTCTTCATTAACAAAAGAACCACTGCCCACCCTTGCCCTGATTATCCCTTCCCTTTCAAGTTCTCTGTATGCCCTGGCAAC
>QNDZ01000151.1 GCA_003646055.1 bacterium | reverse complement strand
GGTATGTTGAATTTCTGGCGCAAGTATTCGCCATCCCTGTTGGGATGGAATCTATTTAGGTCTATCCCATTTGATACTGCTTTTGCTTTTACCTTTAGACCGTGTTCTCTTAGTAAAGATACGGCTGTTTGTGTGGGCGCTGTGACATAACAGGCTTTATTGGAAAAACCCACTATAAACTTCCAGGTAAATCTTAGTCTTCCTTCATATTTTTTGAATGTTCCCTGTTTGGGTAGGAACATAAGAAAATTTTCAGGTAACAGATGGTTGGTGATCACCGTGGGAATATGCAATAATCTTGCACCCATGAGGGCAGAGCTCCCGATTAAAAATGGATGGTGAATATGAACGATGTCAGGTTTAATCCGTCTTAACCTTTCTAAAACGGATATTGAAGAGACAGCAGTCCTTATGTCTTTCTGCCAGGGAACATGTAAAGCAAAAAATCTATATACTTCAAGATTACCAATCATTTCATTATGGTTCCTTCCATGGGCCACAGGTGCAAATACTGCAACTTTGTGTCCCCGTTCTTTCAACCCCTGTGCAAGATTGAAGACTGCATAGGAGCTGCCAATTACCTGAGGATAATAAACATCGGTTGCTATCACTATCTTCATACCTCGCTCCTTTTATGAGACAATAATAGGATAAAATACCAATAAACCTTGTCTATTCCATTAAAAATGGGCAATACCTTGTTTGTGTCCCTCATTCCAAATCTTCATTTTTTAAATACTCTTTTTCCCAGATGCCCTTTGTCAATTCTTCTATCTTTTCTCCATATGCTATAAGTTTTCTGCGGTACTCCTCATCTTTCAACGCATCCATAGCAGCCTGATCAATGGGACGTGGTTTATGGAGGTTTAAGAGCTTATAATAAACTCCATAGTGGTCCCTGATAATGCAGGGCCTTAAAAGATTTCCCTTCCTGTCTTTGGGTTGTTCATAGGCGTACTCATTCTGCCACTTCCTTATTGCTCTAAAAAACTCAGAATTTAGAATGGTATTCAGGTTGCCCCCATTCTTATAAACTTCATTTATATTATGTATAGCATAAGGCTGAAAAACACAGGGAGCACAGTCTCCATTCCAGTTTATATAAAAATATCCACCCGTCCTGCCTGCTGATATGCATCCGTCAGTTATTACTCCATCATTCCAGAAGTCTGCAATGAATATCTTTCGTTCGCGCACTATTTTTCTGTTTTTCTCCCACATAAAAAGCCTCTGTTCAGGTGTGGGCATTAGTTCAATCGTATAACTTCTACCTATGGGCATATAATGGAATATCCAGGCATAGAAGGCCTTTGGTTCCTTTTCAAAGTAAAAATCATAAAACTCATCACTTGTGATTATATCCACATTCTGAGAGGTTGCCGTTATAGATATACCAAAGGGAACTCCAGCATCCTTTAAGTTTTGCATTGCCTTTCTTATACGTTTATAAACACCTTTTCCCCTTCGTGCTTCGGTCTCTTTCTCAAAACCCTCGACCGAAATAGCCGGGGTAATATTCCCTAATTCTGCAAGCCTCCTTGCTACCTTTTCATCAATTAGAGTTCCATTTGTATACATCAAAAAGAATGTATCCCTATGTTTTTCTGCTATATCAAAGATACCTTTGTAAAGTAGAGGCTCTCCTCCAGATATAACAATGAAGTGGGAACCCCAGAGTTCTCTTGCTTCCTTGACAATCCTGTCAAAGACATCAAAGTCAAGTTTTTCGTCATTCTTTGCTCCAGAACTTGCATAACAACCAATACAGCGGAGATTGCAGGCTTTAATCGGGCTGATTGTAACAAAAGTAGGGGGATAAAATCCAAACTCATTCCAGAAATTTTCTTTTATCTCTGCATCTCCTCCTCTGAGCACACTACCCAGTAGTATATCCAGAAGGGCATCTCTACATCCGGGAGAAATGCCGCTGGCCATTGCCCTTTCTATGGTATAAAACATCGCCCTCACCATATAATATTTGTCTTCCTGCTCTTTAGCAGGGTATTTTTCAGATTCCTTTAATATGTATTCACTGTATACCTTATTAAGAGCCTTTTTGAGGATAAAATTTCTAATCGCTTTATTCTGCACGGCCGTATGTGCAATTCCTTTTACAGGTTTTTCTAACAATGCTTTTATTTTAACCATCATTCACCTCCTAAAGGTTTAACAGGGTTTTCTAATCTATCCTTTATCTCAGGCAGAACAGCAAGCGCTGCCTTCTCACCAGCTGAAATAGCTTCCTCCCCCCGGAAGAACTCATGAGGTCGGATGAACTCAACCTCGGGGTTAATTAAAAAATCTGGTTTGTGTCTAGTGAGCTGTAATGCAGCGATTTGATAGTTAGTAATGGCTATAGAGTGAAGAATCAGGCTGAACATATTTGGGCCTGAAGTTTTCTTTTTCACAAGTTTCTTGGCATAAGCGATAGGTTTCATGGAAACCAGATATTTACCCAGTCGTGTATTTACAACCTTTGAGTTAATCTTTCCTATTTTTGTAGTTCTGGTCTCTTTTTTAATTCTAAGGTTCTGTATGTTTTTTTGAGGCGGGGGAAGAACATTTACTGCTATTACTATGTCTGCTCCCATATTAAAGGTTGTGCTTACTGGAACTGGATTTACAAGTCCCCCATCTACCAGAAGTCTTCCTTTATATTTGACAGGAGTAAATATTCCAGGAATAGAGATACTTGCCCGTAGAGCAGTGATTAGCGAGCCTTCTGTAATAACAATCTCCTCCCCAGTCTGGAGGTCGGTTGCTACAGCAGCAAATGGAATTTTAAGGTCACCAATATTCTGTCTGCCAAGTATTGACTCAATAAATTTCTCTATTCTGCTGCCATCCACCAGCCCTGAACTTGAAATAGTTGGAGTGAAGAAAGAAATTGTCTTTCTTCTATCTATATTAAGGGCAATTTCTTCAATCTCCATTGGACTGATGCCAGCAGCATAGAGAGCGCCTATCAATGCTCCTGCACTTGTTCCTGCAACAAAATCAATAGGAATTCCCTCTCTATCAAGAACCTTAAGAACTCCAATATGAGCAAGCCCTCTTGCTGCTCCACTACCAAGGGCAAGCCCTATCTTTCTTGTCCTGCTTTCCCTATTCATTTTTTTCCTTGAAAGCATAAATTTCTTCACCCCCTTTCCTTTGCAATCTGCTTCTTCAGTTGTTCAATCTCCCTCTTCAGGTTTTCAAATTCCAACCTTGTTGGTATATTCATATGGCTGAGTATCTCTCTGATAAATTTTTCAAGTTCCCTTTTACTTTCTTCCACTCTGGCAAGCAATGCCCTCAGTATCTTATCTTTTTCACCCATTGGCACCTTACCAATTTTAACGAGACGCTCAACCATCTCCTTTAACTTTCGTTCCGTAAGAGAGATTATTCCAAGATGACCGAAGATAGGCTCCTCGAAAAAATTAAATACAGGATTAGACCCCATTTTTGCGATTTTACGGAGCAGGTTTGATATAGAAGAAAACGATTGCTCTCTTGTCGTTGTTCCCCTTCTCTGCTTTTCCAGAATGATTTGCGTCAATACCATCAAGGTAATATCATCTCCTGTCTTATCATCTATCACCATAATCTCTTCTCCATCTGCCAGCAGTTCAGCAATACCTGCCAGTGTGATAAACTTTGAACCTTTCAGGTCATACATCTTCCGTCCAGCATATTTTTTTATAATCCTCAATCCAGTTGTATGTTTTTTACCTTTTTTCAATTCATCACCTCCTATTTTCTGCGTTGCGTAATAAATACATCAAAATATAAAATTGTCAAGTCCTCTTTTCCATACTGCTGCTTTGTAGGAAAAGTTACCAGAATAAGGTTGATACGCTATGATAGTATGTTAAGAATATAGTTTGATACCTTCTTAATTTTTTCGTACAAAATTTGTAGGATTAATCTTGACAGAATATATAAAGGATGTAATTTACCTGAAGAATAAAAACAGGAGGATATAAATGGAACAGATGAATCTGAATGTTCAAAAAGAGAGGCTTAAAGGTACAAAGAAGATTATGGTTTTCAGTGGTAAGGGAGGTGTTGGAAAGTCAACCATCGCTGTGAACCTTGCGTATGCACTTGCAATTGAGAAGGATAAAGATGTCGGTGTTATGGATGTGGACATCCACGGGCCAAATGTTCCTAAACTCTTAGGTGTGGAGAATGAGAGGATGATCTCAATGGGTGGTAAGATTCAGCCTGTGAAGGTGCTGGATAACCTCAAGGTAGTTTCAATAGGTTTTCTCCTTGAGAATCAGGATACTGCTGTGATATGGAGGGGACCACTTAAGATCAAGATCATCAGGCAGTTTGCAGATGAAATAGAGTGGGGTAAGCCTGATTACATGATTATTGACCTTCCTCCAGGAACCGGAGATGAACCCCTATCCATTGCACAGGAACTTCAGCCTGTTGATGGGGCCATTGTAGTTACAACACCGCAGGACCTGAGTTTGCTTGATTCAAGAAAGGCGGTTGATTTTGCCAGAAAACTGGAGGTTCCTGTTTTAGGGATTGTTGAGAATATGTCCGGCTTGAGATGTCCACACTGTGGAAAGATGATTGAGATCTTTAAGGTGGGTGGTGGTGAAAGGGCTGCAAAGGAACTTGGAGT
>QNDZ01000150.1 GCA_003646055.1 bacterium | reverse complement strand
GATTCTTCACCTCCTCTGCTACACTTGCAACCTTTGTCAATCCCCCATAAGAGATAAAAATCATACCAGCAGCACCAAATATGCCTCTCCAACCTGAATAAAAGAAAGGTGTATAATAGGCATGGTGGGAGTATCTTATCCCGAGTATTGAGTAGAGACCGAGTATTACCAAAAGTGTTACAACAAGAATGACCTGTAGTCTGATTGCTCCCTTTATGGAGATTATATTGATAAGGGTGAATACCACTGTTAAACCAGCAGCAATGAGTTTTATAGTGTTATAATCAAGCCCTGGATTGAAAAGTTTTACAATCGCACCCATTCCAATCAATGCAAAGGCGCTTTTCAGAGCAATACTCATCCAGTTGGAAAACCCTCCTATCATACCTGCAACAGGACCCATTGATTTTATAACGAAAAAATAGTCTCCGCCTGCCTTTGGCATTGCTGTTGAAAGTTCTGCCTTTGTTAGGAGTGTTGGAATCATGAAAATACCTGCAAGTGCGTATGAAATTATAATTGCTGGACCAACATCACTGAAAACAATGCCGGGGAGAACAAAAAGTCCTGAACTTATCATTGCGCCTGCGGCAATGGAAAATATATCTATAAGACCGAGTTGCTTTTTAAGTGCCACCTTTTCTCAATCCCTCCTTACCTTCCTCAGGGTTTTTGAATATCCTGTAGGTGGGATAGGCAAAGTCAATGTCGTCTTCCTTTGCAAAGGCCTTAATCACATCCTCGTATATCCTGTGCTCTGTTACCCTGCGCATCTTTGGGGAACAGATATACCTCATTGTCAACTTCACCCCATAATCAATAATCCTTGTATAAACAATTGGTGTGAGTGAAGAATAATAAATGAGGAACTTCTGGGCAGCCTCAATCACCTTCTGCTCTGCCTTTTCAGGCAGGTTTGCACTGTGTTTCTCAACAATCCCCTCAACAATCTTTTTTGCCTTTTCATAGTTACTTTCATAGGTTATTACAATACTAACTTCATTCCATATGAACCTGAACCCTATGGTATAATTATAAATCCTCTTTCTGAAGATATCACGGTTTGGAACATGGACAATCCTTCCTGTGCTCTGCTCTCCATCAACCCAGTTCCCAACTTCAAGCAGGGTAAACTTAAATGCCCTTATGTCAATCACATCACCCTTTACGTCACCTATCTCTATTCTATCGCCAAGGCTGAATGGTCTTCTTGTGAGAATAAAGAGCCATCCTGCAAGGTCTATCAGCAGTTCCCTGAGGGCAATGGTCAAACCCGCCGTGATAATACCAACAAATGTTGCAAGTGATTGAACCGCCACAAACCATGTTCGGCCTATAAGAAGAAGCCCGGCAAAAAACAGGACATAATCACCTGCCTTTCTCCAGTGGTACTTTGTCTTTATATTCTTAATCTTTCTAATAATCAGTGAATTATAGAGAAAACGGATACCTATGAGAACAACTATAATAGCACCTGTCATCAGAAGCCTTGAATAAACATCAGGAAGGCTTCCCAGGTCAATCGTGTTTCTTATGTCCTTTGCTGTATCAAAAACATTCATGTCTAATTATGAACAAAAAAGGTATTTAAGTCAATAACTCTGAAACAACCTGTATGTCTTTACTTGACAGATAAACGCCTGAATATATGATACCACAAAAAGGAGGATTAATGAAAATCCATCTTGTTGTTGGGGCAAGGCCCAACTTTATGAAACTTATGCCAGTATATAATAATATAAAAAAAGAGTGTCCTGATTGGGAAACAATAATAGTTCATACTGGTCAACATTACGATTATGAAATGTCCCAGGTCTTCTTTGAGGTTCTGAACCT
This sequence comes from bacterium, assembly GCA_003646055.1. Taxonomy (GTDB): domain Bacteria; phylum Hydrothermota; class UBA3072; order UBA3072; family B12-G15; genus B12-G15. The sequence continues at coordinate 2,795 of QNDZ01000150.1, read as the reverse complement.
TCCTGAACCAGATGTGTTTCTTGATGTAAGGTCTGGGACACACGGAGAGCAAACAGCCAGGGCACTTGAGAGGCTTGAAAAACTTTTTATTAAAGAGAATCCAGACCTTGTTATGGTATTCGGGGATGTCAATTCAACCATTGCAGCATCCCTTGCTGCAGTAAAACTGGGTATAAAGATTGCCCATGTGGAGGCTGGGTTAAGGAGTTTTGACTGGTCCATGCCAGAGGAGATAAACAGGATGCTAACAGATAGAGTCTCCCATTTTCTTTTTGTCACTGAAAAAGCAGGGATAGAAAATCTAAAAAGGGAAGGGGTTGAGGAAAACAGGATATACTTTGTTGGGAACACAATGATAGACACCCTTATCACCATCCTGCCCCATGCAGATATTTCTATCCTGAATGAATTTGGTCTCAAGGAAAACAACTATATCCTTGTCACTCTCCACAGACCTTCAAATGTGGACAGGAAGGAGCCTCTGAAGAAAATTCTGGACATATTGAACCAGTTATCTGCACATCTTCCTGTTGTCTTCCCTATCCATCCAAGAACCGAGAAAAGGATAAAGGAATTCAATATTGACACTGGAAGAATCACCATTATAGAACCTCAGAACTACAGAAAATTTCTGGCGCTTGAGAGATTCTCAAAACTGGTAATAACCGATTCTGGTGGGATTCAGGAGGAAACAACCTTTCTTAAAAAACCATGTATTACAGTGAGACCAAACACAGAGAGACCTGTAACAGAAGAAATGGGAACAAATGTTGTGTTAAGGGATAAATCCATTGAGCATTTACTTGAACTCTCAATGAAGGCGATAAATGACGAATGGAAGGAAGGTGAAATCCCACCCCTGTGGGATGGAAAGGCAGGAAAAAGAATAACAGAATCCCTAAAAGGGACGGAGGTCTAAACTACTAATCTATCCCCCTCAGGGACGGGGGATAAATCTATAATCTTCTTGAAAATTAAAGGGATAAATAAAATGTCAAAAAGTCAACCTCCGTCCCCGAAGATGTTGATGCTGGAGAATTTTATGGCAGGCAGGAGCATGCCCTGATAGTTTTTTCTCTCCTTTGAAACCTCTTTCACCTTCTTGAACACCCTGTATGAATTACCAGCAATCATGGTATCCTTGACCCTTCCCACCACTTCTCCATTCTTCACCCTGAATGCAAGTGATGCATTCACACTGAAATCACCTGCAATTATATTTGACTGACCTGCTCCGAGCACAGAGTAAACAATAAGTCCATCCTTCATGCTTGAAATCATATCCCTGATAGATGTATCACCTGGTGCAATCTCAACATTTGTAAAATCAGGAAATGGAAGGGATACCCCAGACCTGAACCCATTACCAGTGGGTTTCAACCCCAGTTTCTTTGCAGACCTCAAATCAAGTATGTAGTTTTCAAGAATACCATTCCTGAATATGTATTTTTTCTTGGTTGGAACACCCTCATCGTCAAAGGGGCATGTATTGATACCCCATGACTTGAAAGGATTATCTATTATGCTGATTTTATCCGATAGAACCTTCTTGCCGAGTTTACCAGCAAGGGGTGATGTTCCCTTCATTACATTCTCACCATTGACTCCCCTGCTTATGGGGATAAGAACTGTATGCAGGGCAGATGGCATAAAGATAACATCCTTCTTCCCCTTAACAGGTTTTGCCAGTGTTTTAGACTTTCTGTAAAGGTCTTTGATGTATCTTTCAATCTGGTTTCTCCTGTCAACGAACTTTGCACCTGAGTAAAAATCATAAATCCATGTAACAGAGTCTGCAATTATGGCAAAAACAATGGCGCCAAAGGACCAACCAGTTTTTTTGTATTCCAGTTCAACACCCTCTGTATTGAGGATCTTAACCCTTTTAACACTTTTTCTTAAACTTATATCAATGCTCACATCACCCAATACTCCCAGTTTATTCAACAGCTCCTCACCCATCTTAATCATTTCTTTTACCTTTATCTTCTCTGTGTCTTCATGATAATACTTCAAACTTCCTTTAATCCTTGCAGGTGAAGGAAGGTAAAAATCTGTCTCTACACCAAGTTTTACACTCTCAATTGCTGACTCAACTGCCCTCTCAAGGTTATCCCCAAATACACTTGAAAAACCCATTTTGCCGTCCTTAAATACACGGACACCGTATCCTGACTTCACCTTATCCTCTACAGCATAGAGTCTGTTGCTCTTAAACTCAACAGGGATTATCCCTGTTTCTACATAGAATATTTCACCTGAATACCCACTCTTTTTCAGTGTCCTGATTGCCCTTTTCATTTTTCACCTCCAATAATGACATCCTTTATCCTTATGTGAGGAGAACCATCACTCACGGGAAGTGGTGCCTGCCCATTTTTTCCACATCCACCAAGGCCTCCAAACAGTTGAAGGTCATTCCCTATCATCTCAATGTTCATCAGTGTTTCAAAAACATTTCCAGTGAGCACAACATCCCTCAGCATCTTCTTTATCTTCCCATTCTCAATCAAATAACCCCTTGCTGCAGAAAAGGTGAACATTTCAAGCTCTGTTTGTCCACCATAAGCAGCCACTGCGTAAATTCCCTTTTTTATATCTGAAATCATTTCTTCAAAAGGAGTATCCCCATTATCAATGTATGTGCAACTCATCCTAACTATTGGAGGGAAGGAGTAGTCAATAGCCCTTGCATTACCTGTTGGTTCCTCACCAAGAAGATATGCAGTCTCCTTTGAATGGAGTCTCCCTGTAAGTTTTCCATTCTTTATCAGGTATGTCTTTCTTGCTGGTGT
>QNDZ01000149.1 GCA_003646055.1 bacterium | reverse complement strand
TGCGGAAGTGGCGGAATTGGCAGACGCGCAGGATTCAGGTTCCTGTGGCCGATGAGGCCGTAGGGGTTCAAGTCCCCTCTTCCGCATTTATTTTTTATATTTTCTCTCTTTTTGTGGCTACATAACAATCAGTTTCAATGTCTCGCTCTCTGTTTCCCTAATAGATTTAATAAAGTAAATACCCGAAGATTTTATCTCTTTTATTTCCATCTCTCCAGAAACAGGAGCCTTTTTGGCCAGTATCCTGCCAGCTAAATCCATAAGGATTATCTTTTCTGGCATTCTTGACCTGTTGAGAATCAATTTTATTTTCCTCCCTGAGATTTCTGACCTTAATACCATGGGTAGCTGGGATGCGTGGTCTGTTATACCTGTAGCAATGCTGGATTTCCACATGCCCCTTCCATGGGTTGCTGCAACAATAAAATTACTCCCTGGTTGTGTTTTAATTGAGAAAACCGCTGCATTGGGAAGTCCGTTGTCCTGTTTTGTCCATGTAGTACCAAGGTCTGTTGAGGCATAAACCCCGTAATCAGTGCCAAGATAGAGCACAGGTGTTCCGCCAGAAAAGTCGGCAGTCATTGAAAGTGGTTTTACACCTCCCGGCAATGTTCCTGTTATGTGAGTCCATGATACCCCTGCATCAGTTGAATAGAATACCCTTGATGAAAAATTTCTCTCTGTGCATGTGTAAACTATGGCATCATTGGAAGGGTCAATCACAATTGATGGGAAGGCATAGGGGATTGATGGGACAGAACGATTGTACCAGTTAGTTCCTCCATCACTTGTATAGTATATATATCCATCACTGCTTCCCGTGTATATAACATTTGAATTATTGCTGGATACAGCAATTGCTCTGAGATGACCTCCCCCACCTGTGAGGTCTCCACTGATGATTACCCAATTTGTTCCACCATCAACGGTTTTCCAGACCCTGTATGTACCAACATAGATGACTCCGGGTTGTGTTGGGTCTGAGGTAACGGGTCCACTGCACCAGCTTGCCCTGTCACCTGTCCACCCTCCTGTGACATTCCCGAGATAACCTGTAGACTTTGACCATTTGTACAGTGGGTCTATATACACATATGATGTGTAATAAATATCAGGATTTTGAACCTCTATTGCCACAGGTCCACCATCCCCTGCATTGTCCTGAACCCACCCAGAGAGGGTCATATGAACAGCTCCGTTGTCCTGTGTGCCTCCGATTATGAAGATTGTATCAGAAGGATTAAAGTCCATTGAGTAGAACTGGGTTAATCCCAGGTCCTGATTAAGATTCACCCAGGTGGTTCCTGGCTGGCTTGTCTTCCACACACCACCATCATTACCAACCCATAAAAAGCCATCACTTGAAATGGCAAGACAATGCATATCAGGATGCAGTTGTGTCCCATCATTTGCAATAGTAATATCAGACCATGTAACCCAGGCATCCCGTGTCATTATAAGTCCATGGTAGGAACTGCTGTACGGGAACACACCACCTGCATAGATGACTGCTGGATTTGTAGGGTCAATGATGATACAGTTATCATACCATCCCTGGGCATAGAGATAGTCTGGAACACCTGAAACCTGCGACCAGTTATTTCCACCATCAGATGTCCTGTAAAGACCAAGGAGGCCACCTGTTGAGGCATTCACAAACGAGGCGTATATAATATTGGGGTTGCTCCGGGATATTGCCATGTTTATCCTATTGAAGCCAGATGAAGGTAGCCCTGAGGTTATCTGTGCCCATGTTGCACCATAATTTGTGGACTTGTAGATTCCATACCCATATATGGCTGCAAGCACAATGTTTGCTGAATCTGTCCTCACCACCATATCAGTGCACCAGGAATAGGAAAGGGTGGTTGTCCATGTTGCTCCTCCGTCTGTACTCCTGTTGAATCCAATGTCAGAGGCTACATAAATGATGTTTGAATTGTCAGGGGACACAATAACCCTTGCAATGTAAGAGCCCACGCTTGATGTGGATGCAATCTTCACCCAGGTTGAGCCTCCGTTTGTTGTCTTAAAAAGTCCATCACCATAGTATGAATCACCAGAGAAGTGCTGCTCTCCTGTTCCATAGTAGATTATGTTGGGGTTGAATGGGTCAAAACATAGGTCACCAGAGGCAAGGGAGGATAGTGCGTCTGTTAAGGGCTGCCATGTTGCTCCACCATCTGTTGTTTTCCAGACTCCACCCTGTGCTCCAGCAATATAAACAACATTGGGTTCGTTTGGGTCAATCAGGATATCACATACCCTGCCTGAGGCATTGGCATTCCCAGACCAGTACTCTCCCTGAATGGGTCTTGGTCCAAGTTCCTTCCAGTTGAGAAATCCTCCCTTGTAATTTGAACCAGTGATAACCGCACCAACAGGAAGAATGTCGTTGCCATTCCTTGCCACCTTCAAAAGTTCTTCTGGAGATTTTCTTTCAGGGGGTGGTTGATTGATTGTGAATGCTGCAACAAAAATTAGTATAAACATCTCGCCCTCCTTTTAAGGGGTTGAACACCATTTATATTTAAAAAAATTAAGGCTCTTAGACCTCCTCCGCCAGTTTGAGGAATCTTTTGTAGGGTATTGCTGTCCAGGATTCAGAACTTTCTGCACCAAGTGCAAGGCTTATCATGGCAACCTTTGCTGCGGTTTCTTCGTCAGGGGCCTCGTAAATGTCCATAAAATCGTAAGGACCTAAAAGTGCATAGTGTGCCTTGAACTTTACCTCCGGGCATTTCTCTCTGACCCTCTTCATCCATTCTTTACCAATGGCAGCCCTTTCCTTCATCTTTTTCTTTATTTCAGGGGGTAGCTTTGTTAAAAGGATATATGTTGCCATAGACACCTCCTTTTGACTAATTATACTTAAATTAATCACCAAGTCAAATTTTTTAAGAAGGGATGGGTGTTGCATTATTCATTACAGGTGATTAATATATTGTGGGCAGGGAAGTGGTCGCATCCCCTTATGTGGGATGAGGAAAGTCCGGACACCATAGGGCAGGCCGCCTCCTGAAAGGGAGGGCACCAGCAGGGAGACCCGCTGGTGACGGATAGTGCCACAGAAAACAGACCGCCCTGATTTGCAGGGTAAGGGTGAAAAGGTGGGGTAAGAGCCCACCGCTCTTCCTGGTAACAGGAGAGGCACGGTAAACCCCGGCCGGTGCAAGGCCAAGCAGTCCCGATGGGGTGGCTCCGCTCCACACCCTGATGGGTTAAGGGACGGGTGGGCTGCATAGAGCAATGACCACATAAACAGAATCCGGCTTATCCCTGCCTCTTTTTATATTGACTTAATCGGGTTTTATTGCATAATTTAACCTATGGAGTGGGTATATATAGAAGATATTGGTAAATATGAGGGAAAGGATGTAGAACTCCGCGGTTGGGTTTTCAATTTCAGGCGGAAGGGTAAATTATTGTTCATAATTTTGAGGGATGGAACAGGGATTGTTCAGTGTGTTGTGTTCAAGGGTGATGTGGGGGAGGAGCAGTTTGAGAAGGCAAAGAGGCTAACACAGGAATCATCGGTTATCATAAGAGGTTCTGTAAAAAAGGATGATAGGGCACCAGGGGGATATGAGGTATCTGTTAAGGAGATAGAACCCATTTTTATAACGAAGGATTATCCCATAACAAAGAAGGAGCATGGTGTGGCCTTTCTTATGGAACATAGACACCTCTGGATTCGTTCAAGGAGACAGAATGCCATCCTGAGGATAAGGAGCGAGGTTATACAGGCTATAAGAGATTTCCTGTACAGCAGAAAGTTCACACTTGTTGATTCCCCTATATTTACACCATCTGCATGTGAAGGAACAACAACACTCTTTGAGGTGGATTACTTTGGGAAGCCTGCATACCTCACCCAGAGTGGCCAGCTTTATCAGGAAGCAGCAGCACTTGCATTTGGGAAGGCATACTGTTTTGGCCCTGCATTCAGGGCGGAAAAGTCAAAAACCAGGAGGCATCTCACAGAGTTCTGGCAGGTAGAACCTGAAATTGCATTTGCAAATCTTGATGAGGCTATGAAACTTGCTGAAGAGATGCTTGTTTATATCATTGAAAGGGTGCTTGAGAGAAGAAAAATTGAACTTGAGAGGCTGCAGAGGGATACAAAGATACTTGAATCAGTGAAGACGCCGTTCCCCAGGATTTCCTATACAGAGGCAGTAAAGAGAATAAACGAACTTGGTGAGAGCCTTGAATGGGGTGAGGACTTTGGGGCTCCTCATGAAACAGCCCTTGCAAATTCCTTTGATTCTCCTTTCATTGTTCACAGATTCCCTGCACAGGTTAAGGCCTTTTATATGAGAAGAGACCCTGAGGATGAAAGACTCTCCCTTTCCTTTGACATGCTTGCTCCTGAAGGGTATGGTGAGATTGTGGGTGGTGGAGAGAGGGAGTATGACCTTGAGATTCTGCTTAAAAGGATAAAGGAACATAACCTGCCTGAAGAGGCCTTCCAGTGGTATCTGGATTTGAGGAGATATGGAAGTGTTCCCCATAGTGGTTTTGGGCTTGGGATAGAGAGAACCATTGCCTGGATTTGTAAACTGCCTCATATAAGGGAAACAATCCCATTCCCCAGAATGCTTGATACTGTTTATCCATAAAGGAGGGAAAGATGATTTACTTCCTTTTTCTTTTTTCACAGGTACAGGG
>QNDZ01000148.1 GCA_003646055.1 bacterium | reverse complement strand
TCCCATACTTGCTGAAGAAGGGAGTTATATCGGGAATATAAAGAACCTATTTGCAGTGATTGAGGATGAGCAGTCAATAGAGGAAGGGCTTTCAAGTTTCACCTCACATCTTATAAGACTCAAAGAGGTGCTTAAGAATGCAGGAGAGGGGGATGTTGTGCTTGTTGATGAGATTGGTGGAGGAACTGACCCTGTGGAGGGAAGTGCACTCGCTATGGCAGTACTTGAGGAACTACTCAGGCGTGGATGCCTCACCATTGCCACCACCCACCTCTCAGGCCTTAAGTTTTTTGTTCAGAACATAGAGGGTATGGTGAATGGAGCAATGGAATTTAAGGATGGTCCAACCTACAGATTGATTGTGGGACTTCCAGGGGTTTCAATGGCAATAGAGACTGCAAGGCTGGTTGGAATACCAGTGGAGATACTTGATAGGGCAGAGGAGTATGTGAATAAGGAGGAGCTCCAGGTGAACAAACTCCTTTCAGAATACCATAACAGGTTATCCACCATAAAGGAACTGGAGGGTAAACTCGTAGAGAAGGAGAGGGAGATTGAGAGGATTAAATCAGAATATGAGGCAAGATTGAAAGATGTTAAGAAGGAGAGAAAGGAGTTGCTGAGAAGGGCTAAACAGGAGGCAGAGGACATAATCAGAGAGGCACGGTCACTTGTTGAAAGAACCATAAAGGAGATAAGGGAGAAGAATGCAAGCAAGGAATCAATCAGAAAATACAAGGAAGATTTTGAGGATGCACTTGAAAGGTTCAAAGCGGGGGAGGTTGTTCCAGCAGTTCCAGAGATTGAGGATAAACCAGAAGGGACTGTACAGAGGATAGAACCTGTTGAAAAACTTGATATTGATGTAAGAGGACTTTACAGGGACGATGCAGTTGAACAGGTGGATAGATTTATTGACAGGGCATACCTACAGGGCGTTTCAAAGGTTTATATTATTCATGGTAAGGGAAGTGGAATACTGAGAAGTGCAATAAGGGATTTCCTATCACGTGATAAACGTGTGAGGGATTTTTATTCCGCTCCACCTGAAGAGGGAGGCAGTGGAGTTACTATTGTTGAGATAGAATAGTGTCAATTTTTTTGAAAAAATAAAGTAATTTTTGCTTGACAATTCTCAAAATCTTCTCTATAATTAGAAAAAAAATCAAGGAGTGCTTATGTTTGGAAAAAAATTAAGTGTAGGGCTTGATATTGGTAGTACACTACTCAAGGTTGCAGTTGTTGAAGGGCTTCCTAAGAAACCCACAATTGTAAAGTATGGAATGGAGTATGTGGCTCCCCATGCCATTGTTGATGGAGAAGTAATGGATAGGGATGCTGTAATTGACCTGATAAAGAACCTCTGGGACAAGCTTGGGATAAATGAGACAGATGTTGTGAGCGCAGTTTCTGGTAGGGATGTGATTGTGAAAAAGATTAGGATGGCAAAGATGAAGGAATCAGAGGCAGAGGAACAGGTTAAGTGGGAGGCAGAGCAGTATATTCCATATGGAATTGAAGATGTTATCCTTGATTTTGAGATACTGAATCCAGACCTTGGTGATGATACCATGGAGGTTCTTCTTGTTGGTGCAAAGAAGGATGCAGTTGAATCAAGGCTCCTTCTGTTGAGAGAGGCAGGTCTGAATCCGATTGTTTTTGAGATTCCTATCTTTGCCATTCAAAACGTGTATGAGTTCAACTATCAACTTGACCCAAACACCCTTATCGGACTTATCCACATAGGCGCACAGTTCACAAGTATCAGTTATGTGCAGGGACACATCAACCATTTTACAAGGGATATCCCCGTTGCAGGGAATACATTGATACAGGCACTCCAGAGGGAACTTGGTATCAACAGGGAGAGGGCACTGGGAATAATATCTGGAAAGAACATTGAGGATGTTGACCAGTACTCTTTCCAGAACGCAATGCAGTCTTTCCAGGACGACCTGGCAGTAGGTATTGAGAGGGTTCTTCCCTATCTGCCTGAAGGATTTGAGAAACTTGACAAGATTGTTCTCAGTGGTGGAGGTGCTCTTATACAGGGCTTACCAGAATTCCTTAACCAGAGGTTTGGAATCCCTGTAGAGACACTTGACCCATTAAAGAACTTCACCATAGGAGAGGATGCCTATGAAGATGACCTGCAAAAGGTTGCCCCAATAGTTGCGCTTCCTTTGGGGCTTACACTGAGAGGTGAAGGATGATAAGAATAAATCTTATTCCCAAGGAAGAGAGAAAGAAGGTAAGAAAGAAAAGAAGAATGGGTGTTCCAAAGATAGGGATACCCGGTATAGACCTCATAGGCAGTTTTGTTTTACTGTTGATTGTTGGGGGAGTTCTATTTTTTATGCATAGGGGCTATACAGCAAAGATAAGAAAAGTAAAGGAGAATATCGCAGTTGCAAAGGAGGAATTGAAAAAACTTGAGTCCGAGGTGAAGGTGGTGAAGAGTTTTGAGAAGAAGCAGAAAGAACTAAACGTGCTTATTGACCTTGTTAAGGAACTCAATAAAAACAGGTCTTTAATGATTCATCTCCTTGATGAACTGAACTATAGAAAACCTGATTACATCTGGTATACGTCCCTGAACCTCACCACCACATCTATGAATCTTGAAGGCATAACATTTTCCAATCAACTTGTACCACAACTCATGGACAATCTTGAGAAGTCAGCCTATATCTCAAATGTGCAACTGGTTGAGGTTCAGGACGGAGACTTTGAGGGTCACACAGTAAAGACCTTTTCTATAACTGCTAATGTTCACCCACCATCAGGAGGTAAGTAATGTCAAAACTCAGACCATCATATTTTGTAGCCCTTCTTGCCATAATTGCCTTTGTTGCTGGCTATTTCACAATAATTAAAAAACAAAAAAATGTGTATCTCAAACTGGAGGAGGAGTACAAGAACCTGACTGTTGATGTGAGCAAGGCAAGGGCTGTGGCAGAGAGGAAGAATCAGGCAATGAGGGAGTACTGGCTTGTTACAAAGAGGTGGGAGAAGGCAAACCAGATGCTACCAAAACAGGGTAATATTCCTGATATTTTGAGAGACATTAACAAGCTTGCTGGAGCTGCTGGTGTAAAAATAAACCTCTTTAAACCTAAAGCACCCATGCCAAAGGAAAAATACACAGAGATTCCTCTTGACATTGAGGTTTCTGGTACCTATCACGAGATAGCAAGATTTCTTGCCTACTTAAACAATATGGAAAGGATTGTCAATGTTTCCTCTATAGATTTGACCCCTGGAAAGGAAGAAACCTGGGGATTAAAAGCGAAAATGAGTGCAATTGCATACGTTGGCCAGGGAGGTGTTAAGCATGAAAAAGGAACAAAGAAAAAAAGAAGGCGCAGGTAAAATGGCCCGAACCGTACTTCTTTTGTTACCATTGTTTATGCTTGGATGCACCAAAGGTGGTGCAGTGGACAGAATCATAGGTAGGACCATTTCCTTTTTCTCACCCAGAATACAGGAAACCACAACTGTAAAACCAGGTGTATCTCCTGTTCAGGTGGCAGCACAGGTTCAAACTGCTGATGCAGGTGTTATTCCAGATACCATTCTTGATACAGTGAGCATTGATACTGTTAAAGACATAATGTCTGCACTCAACTGGGAAAAAATAAACTATTCCACTCATGGAAGGCAGGACCCATTCAAACCCCTTATCTCAAAGGAGACCATTGGACAGGGATTACATCCTGACCAGGGTGAACTGGTTGGTGTTATCTGGGGCGGACAGAGAGGCTACCTGGCACTTGTTAAGGAAAAAGGCGGTTCTGCTTTTGTCCTGCAGGAAGGCGATAGGGTTGTTAACGGATATGTTGAGAAGATAGACAGGAAGTCCATCACGTTTAGAATGAAACAGTTTGGTGTAACTTCCAAGATTGTTCTGCACCTTAAAGAAGGAAAAGAAGAGGGGGGAAAATGAGGAAAACTCTACTCTTTTTGCTTGTGTTTATAGGTCTTTATGCCTTTAATCTTTCCGACATCTCTGTATCGGGTACCGAAGGTAACACGATTGTTGAGTTCACTTTTGATGGTGAGGTGAGTTATACAGATTTTACAATGGATGATAAGATAGTAATTGATCTTCTCAACACAAAGGGATTGGAAGGTAAGACATGGGATGTGAATAATGGTGGGATTAAGAATATTCAGATTTCAGAGATACCTTCTGGAGATATACTCAGGGTGATAGTTTCCTGTGACCAGGAGTACAGTTATACAATATCTCAGCAGGATTCAAAACTTGTAATGGAAATATCAACGGGAACTGAGGATTTTGGCCCCATGAATATAGGTGGGGCTGAAACAATTCCACCAGTTGAGGAAACAGAGGTTAAGGAGACTGAAACAACTGAAACACAGGAGGAGGTAACACCTCCTACCAGGGTGGTAAAGAAAAAAGGAATTTCCATGGAGTTTGAGAATGCTGATATGACAACTGCATTGAGGGCAATTGCTGAGTATGCAGGTATGAATATTGTTATTGGGGATGATGTTAAAGGCACGGTTACCCTTAAACTGGACAACATTTACTGGGAAGATGCGTTGAGACTTATTCTCCAGACAAAGGGCTATGCATATGTGATAGAGGGGAATGTGATAAGGGTTGGAACAGGAAAACAGTTTGAGGCAGAGAGGGAGGCAAGGGAACTT
>QNDZ01000147.1 GCA_003646055.1 bacterium | reverse complement strand
TATCCATACAGGGGTGTTATGAAATAACGATGGAAGATGCCAATGGAGTGGTTCCTGTTTATTATTCCAAAGTCAGGTTGATAGTCTTCCCTGAGAAGAAACCGATTTTAATGGAGGACAGTAGTTTTGTTTATTTTTATAACCATGATATTTACTTCATTTATAATATCTTTGCAGATGTCGGTCATGGAACTATTAATGTTCATGAGTATATTGAGTATATATGCAATACCGATTCTCTGCTCTTTGTCATTACACACAAGGAATATAATCAGTTTGTTTTTTATACGATAGACAAAGCGCGTTATTGCATTGTGGACAGTTTCAGCATTAATCTGCCCTGTAATCATATCAGACAATGTCTGTATCTGGAAAACCGATTTTTCCTTGGAACAGAAGAGGGGCTTATTGTGGTGGATATTAAAGAGGGTGAAGTTGAAACCTTTTATTTCCCATCAATAAGTAATATGCTTATGTATGACCAGATGATACTCCTTATTTCAACAGAAAAATTTGGGCTTTTTTCCATCAAAGAGAATAATATCATCCTTACCTCCACTAACACAACAGATGGCACCTGTTTTGCAAAAGGGGAGGGAACAAAGGTTATATTTTTTAACAAAAATTCATACAAACTCTGTATAACCAGTCTTTATTCATTACTATATGGCAGGATTGAAACAGAAAGTGCGTTTGACAGTATAAATGTAAATGATATTGAAGTGAAGGGGGATTCTGTTCTCCTTACAACGGATAAATTGACCTACTGGCTGGTGTGCCTTCCTGATAGGGAACCTGCAGTATGGGAGACAATAGGACAGGGAGGGAGGTGGGTCATACTTGATAGAGGATGTGTCCATCTCATCCTGAAAGATTCTCGTAAAGTTTTTGATTTTATCTTTCGGAATGAGAGGTTGAGGTGATTGTACTGCTTCTTTCCCTGTTTTTGAAAGTGTTAACAGCGGACAAGCAACCTATTGAGAATGCAGAGATTTACATTGTTCCCGGGAACATATATGCATTTACTGATACATTGGGTAAATGTTATCTTGAGTTGGATTCACTCCCAGCGAAAATTCGCATAAACAGGATAGGATTCAGAGATACAACATTTATGATACATTCATTCAGTGGAGATACACTTTATGTTTTCCTGAAAAAGAGAGATATTCATATAAAGGGTATTACATTAAGAGGAGAACCAATAAGACCTGTGAGCACCGTCACCACGGGTGAAACCCTGAAACGGCTTCCCATAGGTGATGAAAATTACATGGTGAATGTAGGGAATACTGCTGGTGCTGTTAGTGTCGCTGAGGGGCTGGGTACGTTCTATCTTCTGGGTGGAGATATAAACGAAAACATTTTTCTTCTGGATAATGTGCCTGTCCCATTCCCATTCCATTTTCTTGGAGTTTTACCCCTTTTCCCTGTTGAGGCAGTTAGATACGTTGAGATAATACCTGTATCACCCTCTGTTGAGTATGGCGATATTATATCAGGGGTCATTAAAATAGGTTTGAGGGAACCAGGGATGCCCCCTACTGCCTTTAAATTGGGTGCGGATGGAATAAAAATATCCCATTCTATTACCAGCAATAGAATGAAAGGCTCTCTATTTTTCAGGAGTGGCTTCCCTTATCTGTATCCACCTTTTTACTCTTTTATAACACTCTTGAGCAACAAATCAGGCAGTATTTCCTTCACAGGGTATTCCTCAAAAGAAGAAATATTTCTCCCCTTAGAACTCTACACATATGGTACTAATAGACCAGGGGAGGTTTCACACCAGAATGGAGTTATTTTTAACCTCAAAACCCCGCATGCCGGATTCATTATTTATGGCACCCAGCTTCTGCAAGAAGTAGGTTTTTATGAAATGGATGGAACACAGATTGATAGGTATGAGAATATCTTCTCTGAGGATATAGGGATAAGGAGTGGAATAAACATCAAGTATTTCTCAGGTGGGATACAGGTTTCAAAACGGCGTGCAAAACGAAAGGTTGATGTTCCTCTTATACCCTTGCTCTCAGAATACCTATTTACTCCAAATCTCAGGGTGGATACAACATTTTACAGGGGTGGGATATGGGGCGAGACAGCACTTGAACCCTTTAATAGAATAGAAATGGGATTGGGGATAAGATATTCTTACAGGAGTATTGAGCAGTTTTTCATACGGTCTGTTCATCTGCACATAAACTATGAAACATCCTGGGGAGACATTTTTATTAAATGGGGAGATTATCAGGACTTTGTTCCTTTAGAATATGTTGAAAAGATACCTGACGGATTTTTCTTACGGTCAAAACATTATGTTCTGGGCTTGAGAAAATCTCTGAAAAATGGTCTGTCCACAAGGTTCCTCCTTTTTGATAAGGAATTTCTGAAAACCCCATGCTATTACAAAGATGAATTTTATGAGGGGAATGGTTACAGCAGGGGAGGTCTATTCTCCTTTGAATTCATTAATGGACAACTTCAATTAAACGGTGGTATATGTATTTCAATGGCAAAGCGCACAGGTGATTATGATACAACCTATGCAAGATTCAGAGGGGATGTTCCTCTTTCTCTTAATTTGAATGGCATATATAATATAAAGAACACAACATTCTCATTTGCCTATAGATGGTCGTCAGGAAGGCCCTACACACCTGTCATCGGCTATGAGACAGATACCAGTAATTACTATGTCTGGGGTAAGTATAACAGCGAGAGATTTCCGCCTTACAGCAGGCTGGATTTCAAGGTATCCTTCAGGATAAGAAATATTGGAATTGGATTCACTATAATAAATCTTCTGAACAACAAAAATATCTCCTTCTACATCTACGACTTTCCCTACAGGTATTCTATCTCTGTCTTTCCCAGGATGTTTCTTTTAACCTTTCAGTTTCCCTCTTAATCCCTGTTCCAGTAAACCCTGACTATTCGCTCTGATTCAGAGAACTTTATATTGAGGCAACCTTTGAATGATTTGAAAAGGGCTTTACCAATCCTCACAGCAAGGTTATCAGAGATTGTATTCACCACAATTCCATCCCTTGTCTTCTTTACCTCTGCAATCCTTTCAAGGGGATTCGTCCTCATTGCCCTCTTCTCCTCATTCCTTATTCTCCTAACAATCTCTTCATAGTGCTTCTTGATAAAATCACCCGATGCCTCAACAATCCCCATTATGTAACGGTCATCAAGTTTTCTGCATGCAGGACATTTTTTCCTGTGATACTTCCCTGAAATTCTAACCTCTTCAAGCACCTTCTCATCAAAATACCATCTCTTATTCTTATAAACAGCCTTGCATTTCGGACAGATTGTAGGTTCTTTGTATTCTATCTGATACAGGTATGGGTCATCAAGAAGGGCATTGCCACCACGCCTTGGATTCCTTTTCCCCCTTCCAGGTCCTGGCATATAACCTCCTGTGTTTTATGTTAAACACAATGGGCGAAAGAGGATTCGAACCTCTGACCTCCTGCTTGTAAGGCAGGCGCTCTCACCATCTGAGCTATTCGCCCACACCCAAATACCACGCATAATATAATGAAACTCCCCAAAAATTCAACCCTGAAATTAAGTGTATTGACATGGGGAATTTTTTGTGGTATAAAAAAACAATGGGAATAATCTTTGCAGAATATGAAGTGCGAATAATTTTTAAAGATGCCCTCAAATGTCCCACCTTCTTTGGCTCCACCATCAGAGGAGGCTTTGGATACATCTTCCGCAAATCTGTTTGCATAACAGGTCAAAAAACGTGTGAAAATTGCATCCTCCTTGAAAAATGCCTATACTGGTGCTCTCATGTGCAACGAGGTCAAATATGCTTTTAAGAAATTCAACAAGATTTTTTAAACTTATGAAACTAAATAATCAATAAAAGGTGGAAATAATGGCGAAAAAGAATGTAGATAAGCCAAGCTACATTTATCCAATCCTAAAGCATGAAGCTGGAAAATGTGTTGTATTTGAGTTAGATGGAGAGCAGATAAAAATTGAGCTTAAAACTAACGAGTCCCAAAATAATGAAATTATTATAACAAAATCAAACGAAACCTTAAAAGTTATTTCTGAAAAAGAGGCATTAAGTTTCTTTGAAATAGAAAGTGATGACCATATAATCAAAGTAAAATACCATAAAAAGAAAACCTTTTTCCCCATTAGTTTATTTTCTCCCAATGATGACTTTATTGTTTATGTTGACAAAAAACCACTGGAGGGAACATTGGCAGATCCATTTCAGCATATAAATGGTGCAAGGGTTGTATTCTTCATTTATGCCGCTTTGGCTTTTTTCTCCATTTTTATATCAGAATCTATAATGCTATTTTCAGGTGTTTTATTTATATTTCTCCTAATTTTAGGATTATTAGCCATAAAATTACCACTATTTACAACTTTTTTGGGGATAATATATGGTGTGACCGATGTCTGGGGGTATTTCAATATTTTTACTTACAAAATCTCTAATTCCACAGGAAGTAGTATTTCCTTTTACTTCTTTGTTTTACTGTTTAAAGTTTACCTTGCTTATGTTATGTTTAAAGGATTTATAGGAGCCGTAGAAGTAGTACGATTGAAGCGGATTTTATCTAAAAATGCTATGAATGGAGAAAATCTATGATAAAAAGATTTTTTATAGTTGGAATATTTATTATAGTTTTAGTATTTTTTATCAAAAC
>QNDZ01000146.1 GCA_003646055.1 bacterium | reverse complement strand
TCATAACTATATGGAAATTAAAGGCAAGGTTGCCCGATGAAAGAAGAGATTAAAAAGAGAATAAAAATATTACCAAACGGATATGAAAGTTATCAGATTGAATACAAACTTTGCGAAAAGAAGTTATCAAAGGATATCTGGGAAACTGTTTCCGCATTTTCAAATACGATAGGCGGTATAATTTTATTGGGTTACAAAAAACGAAGGATAAATATATACCGGTAGGATTAAAAAATCCCTCTAAAATATTGGACGATTTTACTTCAACTGTTAGCCAAAAATTTAATTTCTGTCCAATGGTGCATGCTGAAATAGACGAAGATAAAGGCAAAAAAGTAATAATTATAGAAGTCAAAGAGGCCCCAAAACATCAAAAACCGATTTATGATAAAAATGCGGGACCTTTGAAGGGCGGTTACAAAAGAGTTGGAGCAACTGATGTGAGATTAAATGATCAGGACGTTCACAGGTTTTATATTGAGCGTCTCGGGGCCCCCGATGCTCAGTTTATGGAGGAAACAACTTTAGACGATATTGATCCCAACACAATTGCCGTATTTCGGGCTTTAAGAAGGCAATTAAAACCCGATGCTCCTGAATTAAATTTCAGTGACGCAGAACTATTAAGGTCTTATAATTTAATTAATTTAAAATCAGGAAATTTGATGGTAGCAGGATTACTTCTTTTTGGTAAGGAGAAGATTATAAAAAGATATTTTCCTTCTATGCGTCTTGATATAATAAGAATAAAAAGCAAAGAATGGGGTAAAGACAAAGATCCTTTTCTTTCAAGAGATTTAAATGGTAATCTTTTAAATCTACGAGCAATGGCTCTTGATTTGCTCGATAGATTTTTTCTAATTCCGTTTTGCTATGGTGAAACAAATGAAAGGATTGAAGAAAATGCACATCGGAGAATCTTGAGAGAGGCTTTAACAAACTTGTTAATGCATCAGAATTATTATCATAAAAGTCCTGCTCAGGTTAGAATTTACAACGACAGATTAGAATTTTACAATCCTGGATATTCTTTGAAAAATCCTTCTCTTTTTGGTTCACCTGGTTCTGAATTGAGAAATCCTCTGATTGCTTCGGTGTTCTATGATATAGGATGGGCAGAAACAAAAGGGACAGGTTTAAAGACAGCTATAGAATACCTAAGAAAAGAAAAATTGCCTTTACCCGAATACATAAATGACACAAAAAATGATACATTTACTCTAATATTGCCTCATCCATTTACCCAGATCACCCCACAAGTTACCCCACAAGTTACCCCACAAGTTAGCGAACAGGTTGAAATAATGGATAGAACAGCGATAACCCTCGAATTCTGCAGGAGCCCCAAATCTTTAAAAGAAATCATGGAATTTTTGGGTTTAAAGGATAGAAAACATTTTATGCAAAGAATTTTGAATCCTCTTCTTGAATCTGGGTTATTAAGGAGAACCATTCCGGATAAGCCCAGAAGCAGATTTCAGAAGTATGTAAGTGTGGTAGATAAAGAATAGTTAAATTCTTAGGAAACCGCCTCTTACCTTTATCAGGTCAAAATAATCTTTTTACGCTTTCAATCATTCCTGAACATCCTTAACTTTTACTTAATCCATTTGTACCACCATTTGCATGAGTTTTTCCATGGGGAAATTCATGTGTGGCTTGACAAGTAATTTTATAATAGTTATAAATAGCCTATGGATAATATGGTGAAAGATCTGTTATATTCCATAATCCAACCTCATTTAGAGCAGGTATCTATTTTATTAAATGAATACAAATATGATAAAGAATTTGTAAAAGAGGATGTAAGATTTATTGCTGTAGTTATTTATCTTGCTGGCATAGACAAGTTATCATCATTCACCATGATAGCTTTATGGATTGGTGGAAGAATTAAGTTCAAAGAATTAAAAAAATCAAGAAATAAAAACTGGTCTAAGATCTATTGTGACCGGGGTTTATTGCACAAAGTTAACAAATTAAAGAATTTGGGACTAATTCAAAGAGATAATATAACATGGCTAACGATTTTAAGAAATTATTACATTCACGGGTTGTCCATAGAGATGGGTTATAGAATTTACCCTAAATATGATAAATCTACGAAAGGAACCATTGAGATAATTCCATCTGGTCCGTCACTAAATCACTCAGCAGATTTTCAGGTAGATATAAACCTGGAGACATTAAACCATCAAACAGAGAGTTTAATTGAAAACATTTCAAATTACATTAGAAAAACTGCATTTGAAAAAAATCTAAAGAAAATTAAGGAAGAGCTGAGAAAATTGCCAGTAAATCCTGAACCATATTATAGTAAAATAAAGGGTTATTTTGATTCACCTGGACACAGTAATAAGATAGATGATGTAATAGAAGATTTGAATAACGAAACAATGCAAAAAATCTTTAAAAAAATAGGGTTGATTTAAAAAAATACCCTCAGGGAAACAAGCATTTATGCATAATTTTTTCTTGAAGTCCCAAAATAAGTTAGTTAGGATGGCTGAAAGTAACAGTTGCGATAAATGAAGCCTCAGTAAACTAGTTTAAAATCCGAATGTTATTAATCGGATAGAGTCTTTACCTCCTTTGATATAATCTGTGATAGTTCTTCAGCAAATGCATGCGCACTTGAAGAACTCCTATCTGAGAAGACCTTTTTCATCCCTTTAGTTAGTGTGTTTAACGATACTATGTAGAAAATACGAGTACTCGTTCCAGTTCCTTTCTCTTCTTTTGTTATAACAATTTCTTTAATCTCATCAAATGGGAAACCTCCTCCAGTTCCATTGCCTTTGATATATAGAGTTGATTTCTCTGGATATATTAAGATTGTTTTCAACATATTCCTAAGCAGAATGTAGGCAATTTGAAAGAATATGATAAAAAACAACACAAATATAGGAATTACATTCATGAGTTTCAGCCTTAGAACGGCAATAAATACAATTATTACCCCACTCATAAAAACAAGCAGGATAAATCCAAGAAAAGGAATAAGGAAACCTGTTGAAGATGCAAGAAACGGTCTGCAAATATACCTATTGCCTTTTCGTTTGAAGAACATAACAATAATATACTTTAAAAATACAAAAAATCAAGGAGAGACATATATCAAATTAGAAAGTTTATGTCCATTGGGAAGTCATAGACATTAGACTTTTCTTTATAATCCTTTTTCTGGGGACGGAGGTGGACAATTTGACAGTTTGATTCTGTTTATTTTAAACATGAATAAAACCCTGCAGCATATTCATGAAGTTTTCATGAGGTTTCAGGATTTAGCCTTGACATATCCTTGAATGGTGGTAGAGGTTTTAAAAGAAATAACCAAAAATGGAGGTGAATGGGTATACTTCTCCTTTGGAGCGGTGATACTCGTTGGGATAACACTCGCACTCATCATCACACTTATAGTTTTACCCCCACTTTTGAGGCTTGTGAAGAGGCGTTGATTAGGGAATGCTGACATAAAATAAAGTCAGGTGAGTAGCAGACAACTCAATGTGATGAGTATCTTACATTCAGCATGGCCTTGAAATTAAACGGATTTGTGCTGACCCCTGTGTAAATACCAATGGAGAGATGCCTGTTCAGATTATAAAAAACATCTGCAAATCCTGTAAGGTTTTCACTCTTGCTGTATCTCACACCTATCCGACCATAGAGGTTCATGAATGTTTGAGACCCTATAAGACCTGCAACAACATTTTTTGTTGATGGGAAGTAGTATATCTCTGGCCTGAATGGGAAGGCGTTTAATCTCACATATCCACCATGGAGTGTATCTGCGGGTATGAATACATATCCAGCCCCTGCAAGGTCATTCCCCAGTTCAAATCTGTATGTGTTCTCTGAGGCAAATGGAAGGTAGTTAACAGGAATGAATGATGAATCAATACTCCCTGTTTTTATCATTGTGTTGATGTAAAAACCATGGGGAAGGATAACCCTCAATACAGGAACTGGAAGCACATCAATAAGCCCCACACCGATTGAGAAATTCTCCCTGCTCCAGACCGCCTCTCCTGTGAATGACGACCCCTTCAAATTCATGGTGATTTCAGCAATGGGGAAATGGAGACCAAGCCCGATACCAGGGACAATACCATTCCCGCTGTAAGAAAACCATCCAAGGAAATCCAGTTCAGGGATTGAGAAGGAGAATGCAGGCCTCAAATAATATCTCCTCAATCCAGATTCAAGGGATGTGGTGTATTCAATAGATACATCAATGTAATCAACAGGGGATATTGAGTAGGCTCCCTCAAAATAGTCCTCAGTCCTGTCCCATTTTGACTGGTAAACCCCTTTAATCACCTGTGGAAAGTAACTTCCCTGTGTAAAGAAACCTGCCTCTATACCAGCAATGTTTCCTGCTCCCACCTGGACAAAGTATCTAAGGTCAGGTGGGACAGACAGAATCTCCCCCTTCTCCTCTTTAACCTCTGGCTCAGGATTCTTAAAGGTAGGTTTTATATCCCTCCTGACAAATGGCAAAAGGGGTTTTTCAGGTGGGGATACCTTTATCTCCCTCTCCCCATAAACCACAACCTCGGGAATCTCAAGCCCCTGTGAAAGGAGCAGGAGACTAATGAATATTGTTAAGGAGACTGCGAGCCTCTTTTTCATATTTGTCCTTCCTTTTTATTACATCTTCAAGCACCTTAACTGCTTCCTGTTTCTTTCCCTGTTTCAG
>QNDZ01000145.1 GCA_003646055.1 bacterium | reverse complement strand
GGTTGGCAGGGTAAGTGAGTGACAGGGTTACCATAAAAAAACTCCACAAAAAGAAAAAACAGGGAGAAAAGGCTGTTCTCCTGACAGCCTATAATTATCCCATTGCAAAAATAGTGGATAGGAGTGGTGTTGATGTCATACTTGTCGGTGATTCCCTTGCCATGGTGGAACTTGGTTATAAAGATACAATATCTGTATCATTTGAGGAAATGCTTCCATTTCTTGGTGCTGTTTTAAGGGCAAGGGAGAGAGCACTGGTGATATTTGACATGCCCTTTATGTCCTATCAATCATCCATGGAGAAGGCGCTTGAGAATGCCGCCACGGTGATACGAATGGGAGCAGATGGTGTCAAGGTTGAGGGAGCTGAATTTATTGATACCATTGAAAGAATGGTGAAATCAGGCATCCCTGTAATGGGTCACCTTGGGCTCACACCCCAGCAGGTTAGAAGATTGTCTGGATATAGAATTTTTGGGAAGAAAAATGATGAGAGGCAGAAACTCATTGATGATGCATTGAGGCTCCAGGATGCAGGTGTATTTTCTATTATTCTTGAAAGCGTTTTAGAAGATGTGGCAGAAGTGATTGCAAAAAAACTGAAAATCCCTGTTTACGGAATCGGTGCAGGAAGGTTTGTGGACGGTCAAATCCTTGTGATTCACGACATAATCGGTCTCTATGAAGAGTTCACACCCTCCTTTGCAAAGGTTTATAAAAATATATCAAAGGAGATAGAAGAGGCAGTTAAAACCTATGTTAAAGAGGTGAAACAGGGAACATTCCCCTCAGAAGAACACACATTTAAATGATACACTCTATTTACCTGAAAAATTTCAGAAACTTCTCGAATATTCTTTTTTCACCACCAGATGGGATTTCCATTCTCACTGGAGAAAATGGAACTGGCAAAACCAGTTTACTTGAAGGAATTTATTTTGCCTCAAGGTTTGAATCCTTCAGAACCTCAGATGATAGGGATATGATAAGAGAGGGAACACAGGGATTCTTTATCCGATGTGAATGCAGAAGTACGGTGATTGAAATTGGGTACAATGGTAGTAGAAAAAAGGTCAAAAAGAATGGTGTGTTTTACAGGTCCTATTTTCCCCTGATTGGAGAAATTCCTGTGGTTATCTTCCTCCCTGAGGATATTTTCCTTG
Source organism: bacterium (assembly GCA_003646055.1). GTDB lineage: Bacteria > Hydrothermota > UBA3072 > UBA3072 > B12-G15 > B12-G15. The sequence goes on along the minus strand of QNDZ01000145.1, from coordinate 3,561 downwards.
TATCTGGCGCCCCTGAAATTAAAAGGCGTTTTCTTGACATAACAATGGGTATCATATCCTATGAATACAGGGAGGTGCTTAAAGAGTACAGACAGGCATTGAAACACAGAAATAATGTCATAAAAAAGATCCGGGAGGGAATAGAGAACAGGGATAGTCTCAATATATGGAACAGAATGCTATCAGAAAAGGGAAGTTTTTTAATCCAGAAAAGAGAGAATTTTATCAACTCACTCCTTCCCATTGTCAGGGAGATTTTTGGAAGGTTTTCTGATAGAAAAATAGATTTAAGGTATGTAAATCACTCTGGAATTGGCGAAGAATATCTGAAAAAACTTGAATTGAACCTTGATAAAGAACTTGCTGCTGGATATACACTCTATGGTCCTCACAGGGACAGTATTGAAATCCTTATGGATGGCGTGGAGGCTTCATCCTATGCATCTTACGGTTATCAAAGACTTATAGCCTTCTCATTGAGAATTGCTGAAACAGAGATTATTAAAAGAGAGAAAGAGCAAACCCCTGTTGTCCTGGTTGATGAGGTGATAAATGAACTGGACAACAGGAACAGAAAAATCTTCCTTCAGGTACTTGAAAATTATCCCCAAACCATTATAGCAACAGTAACTTCATCATTTGCAAACTTTGAAAAATGTAGTATCTTTAAACTGGAGAAGGTGAATGAAGCCACAGAGATTGGACGCATTACTTGAGGCCTTTCTCAATGACCCCAGGATAAAAAGGGGTATTTTAAGAGCAAAGGTCTTTAATGCATATATAGAGATAACAAAGGATACATTCGGGGATGGAACAGAGCCAACGGGTTTTAAGAATGGCGTTTTATATGTTGAGGTTGAATCATCCCCTATGTTGAATGATATATCCTTTTTTGAAGAAACTATCGTTGAAGAGATAAACAAAAAACTTGGTGAGAGAGCAGTAAAGAGGATAAAATTCAAGGTGAAGGAGGATAAATGACCTATGATGCAAGTAAGATAAAGGTTTTAAAAGGACTGGAAGGGGTCAGGAAGAGACCTGCAATGTACATTGGTGACACGGGAGAAAGAGGTCTCCACCACCTTGTTTTTGAGGTGGTTGATAACTCTATTGATGAGGCAATGGCAGGGTACTGTGATAGAATTGATGTGATTATACACAGAGACGAAACAATCACCGTTATAGACAATGGAAGGGGTATTCCCGTAGATGTTCATCCAGAGCAGAAAAAGTCTGCACTTGAAGTGGTAATGACCATGCTCCATGCAGGGGGTAAGTTTGAGGACAAGGTTTATCAGGTATCTGGTGGGCTTCATGGAGTTGGTGTTTCTGTTGTGAATGCCCTTTCAGAATACCTTGTTGCTGAAGTCATGAGAAATGGAAAGGTTTACAAACAGGAATACTCAAGGGGGATTGCCACAACCCCTGTACAGGAGATTGGCACAACAAAGGAGCATGGAACAAGGATAACATTCAAACCAGACCCTGAAATCTTCGGAAAGTACTCATTCAAGTACGACATCCTTGCTGGAAGACTGAGGGAACTTGCATTTCTCAACAGTGGACTACAGATAACCCTTGTTGATGAGAGAAAGGAACGTTCAAGTATATTCAGATATGATGGAGGAATAAAGGAGTTTATTGAATTCCTTGATAAAAATAAAAAACCTCTGCATCATCCCCCCATATATATTGCAAAGAAGGTTGATGGGCTGGAACTTGAGGTTGCCATGCAGTACAATGATTCATATCAGGAAAACATATTCAGTTTTGCCAACAACATAAACACAATTGAGGGAGGAAGCCACCTGACAGGGTTCAAGTCTGCACTCACAAGAACCCTTAATGACTTTGCCAGAAGGAACAAACTCCTGAAGGACAATGAACCAGCATTCTCTGGTGAGGATGTGAGGGAAGGGCTCACTGCAGTTATTTCAGTGAAGGTCAGGAATCCACAGTTTGAAGGCCAGACAAAGACAAAACTTGGAAATCCAGAGGTGAGAAGCATTGTTGAGAGTGCAGTTTCTGAAGGTATCTATAGGTACCTTGAAGAGAACCCTTCCAAGGCAAGGACAATCATTGAAAAGGTGAAACTCGCTGCACGGTCAAGGATTGCTGCACGGAAGGCAAGGGAACTCACAAGGAGAAAGAGTGCACTGGACTCTGCTGACCTCCCTGGAAAACTTGCTGATTGCTCAACCCGTGACCCTGAAAAGGCAGAACTATTCATTGTTGAGGGTGAATCAGCAGGCGGCTCAGCAAAGCAGGCAAGGGATAGAACATTCCAGGCTGTACTACCACTCAGGGGAAAAATCCTCAATGTTGAAAAGGCAAGGCTTGATAAAATGTTGAATAATCAGACAATCAGAACTCTGATAAGCGCACTGGGAACAGGGATTGGAAGGGATGACTTTGATGCAGATAAGGTGAGATACCACAAGATAATAATAATGACAGATGCAGATGTTGATGGTTCCCATATCAAGACACTGCTCCTTACCTTCTTCTTCAGATACGCAAAGGAACTGATAGAGAAGGGATACATATACATTGCCCAGCAACCACTTTATGGCGTGAAAAAAGGCAAAAAGGAATACTATGCCTATGATGACGAGGAACTGGAAAAACTACTTGACAGGATTGGAAAGGATTGTATAGTGGTGCAACGTTATAAGGGTCTTGGAGAGATGAATCCTGAACAACTATGGAAGACAACCATGGACCCTGAAAGAAGGATATTGAAGAGGGCATCCATAGAGGACGCTTATGAGGCAGATCAGGTATTCACAATTCTTATGGGTGATGAGGTTGCACCACGCAGGGAGTTTATTGTCCAGAATGCCAAGTTTGTGAAAAACCTTGATATATGAAGAAAAGATTATTACCTATCGGGATACTTATAATTTCAATAGCCCTCCTTCTCTTTGGTATTATGCGGAAGGAGTACATAGAGGTTTTCAGGAGGGGAATTCTTATATGCCTTGAGTGTATAGGGATAGGATGAGGAAGATAAGGATTAAGAAGAGGCATATATTCCCCACAAATCTGGTTCAATGGATTTCATTGTTTGCCATCAATGGATACTTCCCTGTTATAAAAAATCCTAACCTTTATCAGGGCAGGTTGAAAGGACTTGTTTGCCCATCACTGAATTGCTATTCCTGCCCACTTGCATACACCTCCTGCCCCATTGGTTTAATGCAACACTTTGCAATTATAAGGGCAATACCTGCATACCTTCTTGGATGGCTTGGCATAATAGGTGCCACAGTTGGAAGGGCACAATGTGGATGGGTCTGCCCCTTTGGTCTTGTTCAGGACATGCTTTACAGAATAGGTAAAATTAAACTCCCCCTTCCAAGGGGTTTTGTCTTTGTAAAATACCTCATACTTGCTGGGATGATACCACTTTCTATGCTCACCCTTGACCCTGTTTTCTGCCAGTTTATATGTCCAGCAGGTACCCTGTTTGCTGGAATTCCACAGGTTTTATGGATACCAGACCTGAGGGCACTTGTTGCACATCTATTCTGGATAAAAATCTCTGTTCTATCAATCGTG